>JAYVJI010000260.1:0-7262 GCA_043769435.1 Verrucomicrobiota bacterium | reverse complement strand
GGAGCCATGCTGCGGCGGAGTGCCCGCAGCATGGCCGGAGTGTAGAGCCCCGGGCGGACGACATCGGTGGCGGTCACGCCGTAGACGTCGTCAAAGACGACATCGAAGCGGCGGCGGTTAGCGCTGAGCCAAGCGTAGGCGTCAGCGCTGATCACTTCCACCCCCGCTTTATCCAGCTCCATGTGGCTCCGGGCTAGGCTGGTGATGCCGTCGTCAATCTCCACTGCCGTGAGGGCAACATCCGGCAGGAGGTGACGCAGGGTACGCAGGCTGGTGCCGCCGCCGAGGCCTAGCATGAGGACTGACCGCACGGGGCCGCTGTGGGAAAGCACGCCGGCAGCCATGTTATCCCACGCCAGCCCGCAGAGGAAGTATTCCCGGTGCCACCAGGCGTGGATAGCCCCGGTGACACGGAATTCCACCTCATCCGGGCCGCCCCAGACGGCGATTTCCTGATAGGGTGTGTGGCGGGTCTGGAGTAGACGCATAGGCAGAAGGCAGGGGAAATCAGGGAGGGAAAAGGAAGCCCTGCTCATCCACGCGCCATGCCCCGGAGAGCGTGATGGACCGGGTGTCCGGCAGCGTGAGCGTGAGAGAGTCCGGCGAGTTTCCGGAATCATGACGGATACCGGGAAGGAGCCTCCCGACACTGCCGTAAGCGCTGCCGGCCTGTGGCTCAGAGGTGCTGGTGACCGCCGGGGGATGCGGCATAGAAATGGTGAGCATGGCCTCCCGGCTCATGCAGGGATAGGTGTCAGGCGGCAAGTCTGTCCCCCTCGGCGGGGGGATGCAGAGGAAGGCCCGGACCGGCTCGCTCAGCAGGCTGTCTGTGCCCTCACCCCCGAGGGCGATGTTAGGAGAAAACTCTCCTGCGGAGCGCCGCAGATCCCGGGCATGACGCTCTGCCGGCATGATAGAGGCGCCATGCAGCAGCGGCGTCCAGACGCCCGCGACAGTGCCCTCCACCTCATACAGCGGGGCGGTGCAGAGCAGCCGGTCACGGTCATGAAAGAGGTCCGTGCCGCGCAGCATTTCCGTCTGGATCAGCACCTCACCGCCTGACATGCGAAAGGTGCGCCCGGCTTCTCCGCCGCCAGCAAGCCCGCCGCCTGTGACCCGGACGCGCAGTGACATGAGAAAGGCCGGAGCAAGGCAGGCCAGCGCGCTATCTGCGATGACGTAAAACTCATCAATCTCCTGCATCTCCGTGGTGATGTCCAGCAGGTGATCCGGCCATGGAAAGCCAGGAGTTTCCTGACGCATTTTCAGCGAGGTGATGACTGTCGTGATCCCCTCGCTCTGGAGCAGAGAAGGCAGGGTGATACCCGGACTGAGCTGCCATGCCGTCTTGCCTGCCAGGACCAGGGCGGCCTGCGCCAGAACGGAGGGAAGGCCGGCGGGCAGCACGATGCCTATGTTTTGAGCCGGGAAGGCACGCCAGCGGCGCGCCAGTTGCATAGCCCGTCCGAAGAACTCCGCCCGCCGCAGGTAGCGGCCGGTGCCGTCACTGTCCATCACGGCGATGCGCCATGGCTCCCGGCTGCAGGCTTGGGCCAGCGCCTGGGGCAGGCCGCTGGCGACTTCACCCCGGCGCCTGATACCCTCGCCTGAAAGCGCCTGCAGTCCGTCTCTCACGGCCACGGTGGTAGCTGCGGGAAAGGGGATAGGCTCACCGAACAAAACCGAGATGTGATAGGGAAAATGGTGGGGATGTTTCCGGAAAAAGCGCCCGCGCTCGAAGCTGAAAATGGAGCCCCAGAGGTCATCAAGGTAGACTGGGATGACCGGGGCACCGCCGCGCCGGGCGATGAGTTCAAAGCCTTTCCGGATCTCGTTGAGCATGCCTGTGCGGGTGATTTGCCCTTCCGGGAAAATGCACACAAGGTCCCCTGCCCGGATGGCATCTGAGAGCGCCACGATGGCGTTTTTCGCCCTCCGGTTGGAGATAGGTACGACGCCAAAGAGCCGGAGGAGAATATTGAGCGCAGGGTTCTTGAAGAAGTCATCAAAAGCAGTGAAGCGCACCGGACGCGGACAGGCGGCGGAAAGTATGAAGGCATCGATGTAGCTGACATGGTTACACACGAGGAGGGCTCCACCGGTCTCAGGTATCCGGTCGCAGTGAAACACCCTCACCCGGTAAATAATCCTAACAAGACTGAGAATAGTGAAGCGGAGGAAGTTCTGCGGAATAATCCGGACCACGATGATGGCCGCAGTCAGGCACAGCAGGCTGAGGGTGAGCATTTGCCAGTGGATGCCGAAGCCCATCTTCATGAGTGCCAGCTGGATGAAGATGCCGGCGAGCATCCCCATGGAATCCATAAGCCCGCTGGCGGACAACATGCGGCCCCGGCTTTGCGGCTCCACGATGTTCTGCAAATGGGCGCTGGTGGGAATGAGAAACATGGCGCTGAAAACCCCGATGCCCAGCAGGCTGAAGCGGAACCACAGACCCGCGGGATCCACGATGGCTCCCATGATGGAAGCAGTAGCCATGCCGATACCGCCGATGGGCACGAGCCCCAGCTCGATCCTGTCCCCGGAAAGCAGAGAGGTGATGATGCTCCCCAGCACGACCCCGCCGGCGATGACGCAGAGCAGTTCCGCGCTCAATCCGGCCTGCGCAGCTTTGTTAGGCTCCACGGCTTTTGCCAGCTCGATAGTCACGAGCATGAGCATGGTGGCCACCAGCCAGAAAAAGGATACTCCAAAGGCCGTCAGACGGAGATTCCTCACTGCAAATAACTCTGCGAAGTCGCTGAAATGCTGGGTGAGCATACCCCGGCGGAAGCGCTCGCCGGAATGTGACGGCGTGGGTTTTACCTGAAAGGACAGGATGAGCGGGATGAGGGCGAAGGCAGCAAGTATGAGGGTGATCACGGCCGCAGACTGATAGCCGCGGGTGTGCTCATCAGATCCAGCGAAGACATGATCATGGTAATACTGGAATGCCTTGCCCCCGATGAGCGGCCCCAGCGCAAACGCCATGATGGTAGTCATCTGGGTCCAGCCGCTGGTTTTAGTTAGGTTCCGTTCGCCCACCAGTTCCTTGCAGATCCCGCTCTTTGCCGGGAAGAGCACGGCGGCCTGGATCGCCAGCAGGAAGAAGATGACCGTGGCCACCCAGACCCAATGCATCCTGAAGGCCGCCGCCACCAGCAGGAGGAGAAACACCTGGGAAATACTGCATGCGATGATGACGAGGCGCTTGGAAAAACGATCGCAGAGCCAGCCCGCCAGCGGGGCAAAAAACAACTGAGGCAGGACGAGGAGGCCAGTGACGAGCTGCGAAAAAACGTCGCTGATGAGCAGGACCTGCCCTAGGGCCAAGAGCACGAACTGGGCGACCTTGTCGTTGAGGGCATTATGCGCCTGCACTTCCACCACCCGCCACAGGGACCCCCACGCCGGGGCCTCGGGGGCACCGGAGGAGGCAGAGGCGGCAGGGCCGGGCGGTTCAGGATTCATCAGTTGAGACAGCAGCCGCAGTGCCTGACAGCCAGCTGCCGCGCAAGAGATAAGCGCAGAAGGATTTGGCTGCCGCAGGCATGGTCCGGCGTCTGTATCATTCGGATCTGCTTCGGGGACTACGGGGAATTTTCACTCCTTTTATGCATGAAAAATTCCGCTTTGAACCACTGCCTGCGCTGCCATGTAGTAGCATACGACGTCCAAAATTCATGGAAGCTGAAATCACGATCCAAGTCAACGGCCAGGCACATCCGGTGTCAGCGGGCTCCAGCCTGTCCGGGTTGCTTCTGGCGCTCGGGCTCGGAGACACTACCGTGCTGGTGGAGCTCAACGGCAAGGCGCTTTTTCCCCGGGAGTTTCCCACCACCCGGCTAGGAGCAGGGGACCGGCTGGAGGTCATCCGCATCGCCGCAGGAGGCTAGGTGCCGCAGACCTTTTCTGACAACTGCACTCACTGGCGGACGCTGGCGCTGAGTGCTGGCGGGGAGGTGTCAGGAGCCATCCGGTGCTCAAGGCGGTCCATGATGGAGCGAAAGGCAGCCTGCTGATCAGCGCGGAGGACTTGATCCATCCCGGCACGGAATTGACGCAATGTCAGGCTGATGCTCTCGCGGCGATTTGTTTCCGCCGCCTGGAGGCCTGGCAGCGCGGCCCGGAGCAGGGCCTCCGTCCGGGTCTGCTGAGAGGAGTCCAGTTTTACTTCCTTTGTCAGGACATGCAGGGCCTCTTCTGTCATGATCCGGGGCGCAGCCCGCTCCTGGCGTATCAGGCGGTCGCGTTCCAGCTTAGCACCAAACAGGGTTCCGGCCACTCCTCCCATGAGAAAGACGGCCCCGATGCCCCCAAAGCGAAAAAGGCGGAGCAGTCTCATAGCGGGCTGAAGAGTTGCGCATTCCATGGCCTGCTGCCCTGTGAGGCCCACGCGGCCAGGGCATCCTCTGCCTCCACCCGACCGCGCCCGGCGATGAAGAAAAAGATAACGATGCCCATCCCTGCGGCAAGCACAGTGGCGGACTTCCACCATAGCATGAGCTGATCGACGGGCGTCGCCGGGCGCTCCAGCCGACTCAGGGCGGCGGCGAGGCGGGTTTCAAAGCCATATTCAAAGCGTGAGAGGTCCATCCGCTCATGGGCGGCGCGGGCTTGCTGCAGAAGTGGGTCGGGCATCGGGTGGGAAGGTGAAAATGTTAGTAAAGTGAAAGCTGTCAGGGTTTCGCGCCGGCCTGCAGCGACCCCACTGCCAGCCGGAGGGCGAGGCGGGCACGGTGCGCGCGGACTTTGACATTGGCCTCGGACCAGCCGGTGAGCACTGCGGTCTCCCGGACGCTGCGGTCCTCCAGTTCCAGGAGGGTGAGGATGAGCTGCTCCGCAGGCTTCAGCCGCTGCATGGCCTGACGGATGATGGCGCACGCGGCATTTTCCTCTGCCTCATGAGGGGCGACCGGTTCTGTCAGGACGCCTGCCTCCATGAGGGCATCCCTAGAGCACTCGCGCTCCCGCTGGCGCCGGTGGCGGCGCAGAAAATCAAAGCAGCAGCGCACGGCGATCCTAGTGAGCCAGTGCTCGAAGGGAGCCTCCCAGCGGTAACGGGGCAGCCCTTTCCAGACGTGAATGAATACCTCCTGGGCTAGGTCATCCAGCTCATGGTGATTCCGCGCGTACTTCGCCGCCATGGCAAAAACGCGGCCACGGAACTGACGGACTACTTCCGAAAAAGCAGCCTGATGCCCCTCCTGGGCGCTGCGGATGTAGTCATCGATCGCCGGCACGACTGCCTTCATGGGGGCGGAAGTGACGGGCGTCGAGTCAAAACAATAACACCTGAAAGCGGTGAGCGTCATGACTGTCAGAGACGGAGGGCCGGTGTGGAAAGGTTACACTAAACTGAGGAAGTCTGCTTGCCGGGCACGGGAGAGGCATTATTAAACGGCATAGATGGCTTCTTCCACACCTTCTTCCAGCTCTGCTATGCTATCCGCAGTGGAGCAGACTTTTTCCCGCATGGACTGGCAATGCCGCCGCGTGGCCGGACATGATGTGGTGGAGGCGGACTTTGAACTGCACCACACCCGGACGAGGCTGCACGTCCAGGTCTTCCCGCCGCTCAATGCCCTCAGCGTAGTGGCACAGGCCAGCCATTCCGTCCCGGACAGCCGCGCCGGGGTCGTCAGTGAGATGCTGATGCGGACGAACCGGGATCTCACTGTGGGGAATTTTGAGCTGGACTATGACACCGGTACGGTCCTCTTCCGGGCGACGAATCTCTTCCCTGCCGGGCCGGTGGCAGGGGACATCATCGCCAGCCTAGTACACAGTACCCTAGCTGAAATGGACCGAGTGACGCCTTTTCTCACCCTCCTCCTCCGCATGGACGGACAGGAGCTGGGCAAGCTGAACATGAAACTCTTCCTGCAGCGGGAAGACCTGCTGCCACCGGTCCCGGAGGATGCTGAGGACACAAGGTGAGTCGCGAATATTTCATTCCCGGGCCAGGCGGTTACCGTGCCGGCCCATACACGGAGCTGGACATCATGGACCTGCTGGAAAGCGGGGAACTGAACCGGGAGATGGAAGCTGTGGAGGAACCTGGCGGCCTCCGCTTTGTCATAGGCGATGTCTTCCGTGTCATCACCCTGCCGCCCCCTGCGCGGGCTGCCCCCGCCAGCGCCCCTTTGCCAAAGCCGGAGGAACCACGGACATGGCAGCCGCAACCCTTTCCGCAGGAGGCCCCGGCACCGCTGCAACCCGCCGCCGCTCCGCTGCAGCCCGAGCGGCTCGCATGGATAGGCCACCGGGCCGTATTGAATTACTGGCGCAGCGGGCTCGCCGCGACCGCAGTCTGGTGTGCAGGATCGCTGATCTCTGAAAGCTGGCCCCCGGCGCTCGCTGCGGGACTGCTTGGGGCTGGATTTCTGCTCCTCGGCGCGGCTCTCAGGCGTCACCGCCGCACCTACATGGTCACCACGCGCCGTGCGGAAATCCAGACCGGGCTCATTGCCAGGAGTTCCCGCGAAATCCGCCTCCGGGACATCCGCGCCATGCAGGTAGAGAAGTCAGGAATCCTCGGCATCCTCGGGATCGGGACCGTGGTTTTTTCGTCCGAGGCCGGACCGCAGGAAGACGTGCGTTTTGAAAGTATCGCACGGGCATCACGCGTCCGCGATCTTGTCAGGCGCCTTCAGGAAAAGACCGGCCTCCGGTGAGCGGCTCAGGCAAAGACGAAGCGCCGAAGTTGGCCAGCACCGCCCCTTCGCCCCTTCGCAAGGCAACGCCGCAGTCAGTGCTGAAGGTGGCCTATGCTATGCTAGGAGGCGGAACCGCGTTGCGGTTCATGTCATGTTCCCGGGGGGCGGGTTCCCGGGGTAGGCGTCTGGCGACGCCAACCCCGGGCTGGAGGACATGACCCCGTTGGGGTCAGATGGTGGCGTGTGAACCGGGTTTATCACGTTGGGGTCACGTGGTGGCGCGTGAGCCGAGTCTATTACGTTGGGGTCACGTGGTGGCGTGTGGGCCGAGTCTACACGATGGGGTGGGCCTTCGTCTGCTCCATCACGTTGGGAGCGGCGGACTTTCCCATCGGGCCAATCCCAACGGGATTCCGTCCTCCAGCCTGGGGTTGCCCGGCACGGGCTACCCCGGGGAATTCCGGCAACAACGTCATCAACCCCAACGGGGCGGACGGAGGCAACGTGCATTCGCTACGTTACGTCACCGCCGTGCGGATGTTCCGTGCGCCCCGTTGGGCCCGTTGGGGCGAGGTCGCTTTGTGGGTTTCTTTCCTAGGGTTG
>JAYVJI010000259.1:0-3524 GCA_043769435.1 Verrucomicrobiota bacterium | reverse complement strand
CTGGGATGCTGGTGCCAGCTTGGATTCCGTCGCCAGCTGTGCACCGCGTACCGCCGCCGCTTCCGACGAATTTCGCGCCCCCGGCTTTCAGCGTGCCGGGCTCTGCCTACATGCTCCCACCACCGCCTCTGGGAGGGGGCGCTTCCGGGGCCATGCCTCCGCCGATGCCACTGCCTCCGCCGATGCCGCCACCGCTCCCGCTCCCGCTGCCACAGGGCTACGCCCCGGGGGACTTAACTCCCAGACCTGTTAGCAGGCGGGGAGCCCAGCCCCTAGCCTTTTCCACCGCCAAGCTTTCCGGTTTTGGCAGAGCCAAGATTTACCTGGCAGCGGCCGCTATAGTTTGGGTCTTCGTTTCCCGCATCAATCGCCTGACTGGTGGCCACCTGTTATCAGGATCAGCGGAGGAGGAGGTAGAGGAGGACAGGTTCGCGGACGCAGCGAGAGCGGCACCTGATTCAGTTGCGGGACTGAATGCGAGCCTAGCGGAGGCGGCAATGCAATCCATAGAGGAAACCAGTGCGGAAATGGGTGAGAAAATAGAGATAATGGAAAAAGCAGCGATAGCCTCGAATGAAGAAATGGAGCGCTTGATGGCTGAGCAGGGCCCACAGTCATCCAGCGTGAAGATGGAGTCTGATGAGTGGGGGCCGGGCCGGGTGCGGGAATTTCCTGATTTCAATTTCAGCATGAAGTCTCCAGCTGATGACTGGTCGCATGGAGAGAGTGACCGGGAAGGGGCGGTAGTGGTTTTGCATCGCACGCACAGCAACCGGCAGTCACTATTCCAGATAGGTCAGGCTTATTTTTCGCTCCGCGTGATACCGGCTGGCCTGGAGAGCGGAATAGACCGGAATGGTGCTGTAAAGCTGGTAGAGCAGGGTCTGAAAGCACCCGGAAGCAATGCCACGGTGACAGCACGGGAAGAGGTAAAGCTCAATGGAATGCTATTCAGTCGGTTGTCTGTGCGTCACCTCGTGCAGGGCGGGCAGGTGAGCGATGCTGAAGTCTGGATTTATGAGAACCAGGGGATGGTCTATGAATTGATGACTTCGCTCCCTGAGCGCTCGCCGGAATATTTTATCAGCCAGACAGCAAGGCGCCTGACTGCGGGTTTTCGCATCTTGAATCCGGCGTGGACGGTCACGGCAGCCCAGGCGGCGGAGCTGTTGGATAGTGCCCATGCGGTGCCCCTAGATGAGGGGTTGTTTGCTCTGGGGAAAGTGCGGTTTGAAGGGGACCTAGCGAAGTGGAAAACCTGGCCCGGAGCGGACGCCTGCCTGCCGGGACATACGTGGGGTTTTTCTGGCAACGGGGGAATACGCCTAGCGGCTGCCTTTGTCCCGGCCGACGGGCTTCCGGTGGAAAACTCCCGGATCGCAGCTTCTATCGGCTGGGTGTGGCCGGCGTTGCGGGACTTCACATGGGAGCGTCCTGCGGATCACCGGCATGCGGGACTGCCCGGGTGCCGGATGTCCGGCAACGGAAAGCTGAACGGAACGCGTGGCGTGGCTGAACTCCGCGTCGTGCGTGCTGTGGATGCGGTGATGGTGCTGGTAGCCTTTCAAGCAAATGGCAAAGCGGCGCAGGCGCCCGGATCGTATCTGGATGGGTTCACGCTGGCCCGCCATGAGACAGATCAGGATGTTCGCTTTGGCCGGATTGAAGGTGGCACTTTTCAGCGACGGATGTTGAGCGGTCTGGCGGCCGAGGCGGCAGCCAATGGGCGGCATGATGAGGCCTGCGGATACCATCAGACCTTGTTCGAGTCGGAGGGGCGGCCGGACGATCTATGCAATGCCTGCCGCAGCCTAGCCGCAGCTGGCCGGAAGGAGACGGCCCTCTCCATGATCCGGCACAATGAGAAGCGGTTTGAAAAAGATGCCGGCTGGGGGCCGCAAAAGCTGCTCCTGCTAGCCGGGATCGGTCAGGTGGAGGAGTCCCGCATCTTGGCGACGGAACTGCTTCGCACCACCGGGCTGAGCGGTAGCGTGGCCAGCGTCTATGTCGAAACCCTGCTGGAAGCCAAGGCTTGGGAGGATGCCCGGACGATAGTCACCGAACTTTCTGGTATCGATAAGTCACCTGTTTGGATGCTCTATCATGCGATCATCCTAGCGGAAACCGGCCAGCGCAGCAAGTGCACGCAGCTCATCCGCGCGGTGAGGACGGCTCAACCAAATGACATCGAACTCAGCGTTGAGTGTGTGAATGTGCTGATCCGGTGCCGCCTCTTTCCAGAGGCGGTGGAGCTGGCGAGGTTTCTAGCGCAGAAAAATCCCCGCCGGGAGCAATTGCAGATACTGGCTGCCCAGTGTCACGCCGCGTTGGGACATACTCAGGAAGCGGGGGAAGCCTATCAAAGAGCACTGGTCATAAACCCAGGATCCGGCGAGGCGAAGCGTGCCCTCAGCGAGCTGGCAGCAGCCTCCGGTCAGAGCGGGACTGCGGAGATAATGCTGAGCAGCATCCCGGCCGTTCCCCTGCCGCCAGGGCTTGCGGCCTCGCTCCCGGCAGCCAGTGGCACTGCGGACACTAATGAGCATTCGGTAATTCATCTCTACCGTGTTAAAGGCATAGCCTCGCTTCCGGGCACTCCCCTGCGGGAGACGGTTCGCGGCGCGATACTCATCGTGGATGAGGAGGGTATGGCGGCGATGAATACGATCCGCATTTCCGTTAATCCAGGGACAGAAACGCTCTGCATCCACCACATCCGGGTGCTGGACGGGGACGGACGTGTCACGAGTGAGGCAAAGACCCGGGACCACTACGCACTGGATGAGAGCAATGAAGGAATCGCGACCGGAGGGAAAATCATCAACGTTCCTGTGCCCGGGTTGCGGCCAGGCTGTACGATCGAGTTTGCCTACACCATAGAGAATCCAGCCAGCACCAGCGGGGTCGACTACACGCGTCATATTTTTGCCCAGACTGAGCCCTGCCGGAAGGACATCTGGTATCTGACCGGAGACGCCACGCGCCTGAAGTTTGTCTCCAACCACGGACTCAAACCTGTGCAGGACGGTGACAGCACTGTCTTCATAGATGACCAGCCGGGGGTGTATGGAGGCGACGCCAGCAATGCGGTGGACCTGCTTTCTGTGATTCACTGCGGTGTGCCTTCCGGAACGTGGGAGAGTCTAGCAAATGACTACATGGACCGCATCCGGGACCGGCTGAAGGATGATCCTGCCGTGACCAAAGCAGCCAAGGAAACGACAGCAGGACGGCAATCCCGCCAGGAAAAAATCGCCGCACTGAGCACGTTTGTGCGTGACAGTGTGTCCTATACGGCCATCGAATTCGGCACCCGGGCTATCATCCCTAACGCGGCGGCGGCCACACTGTCGAACCGCTACGGAGACTGTAAGGATCACTCAGTGCTGCTGCATAAGCTGCTGACCGCTGCGGGCGTGGACAGCTTCCTTTGCCTGATCAACAGCCGGAATGATATTCAGCGCGACTTCCCTTCGCTCTCTCAGTTTGACCATATGATCGTCGCGCTGCCGGAGCCCGGAGGC
>JAYVJI010000258.1:0-5178 GCA_043769435.1 Verrucomicrobiota bacterium | reverse complement strand
CCGCCAATGGGCTGACGGGCTTTCCCGCCGGTGCTTATGGTGCGTTGGCCTTTGATGTTTGGCCAGGGGACCGCTGGGTCATCGTGAGTTGGCCGACGCGGTTTTCCTACGCTGATCCTGCGATCCTGCTGAAGCCGGCGGGCAGCCGCTATCAGCTTCCGCCGATCGGCAGCTACAACACGACGGAGTTCCTCACTCTACCCGAGGCCGCGCACGTCACGCTGCGCTTCGCGGAAACGATCGTGGACAAGGCCGGGCCGGACTTGGCTATCCTCCGGCCGATCCAGGGCGGGGCTGCGGAGCCGCTTCAAGTGTTTTTAGGCTCCACAGCGAACAACCTCACCTTGTTCGCCACCATCAACAACAATGCGGGCGGCACCGCCGCGAATCTCGAACTGACAGGCAGCCCAGTGCGCCCGCCGGTGAACTTCATCAAGCTGGTAGCGGGTGCCACGCCTCGGAACAGCAGTGACATTGATTGGGGCGTGGCCGTGACCGCCGTGCAGGCGCTCAATTATGTGTCCCCTGCGGCGGATGCGCGCGCCGTCACTATCGTGGGCAACGAAACGGTTAGCGGCCAGGACTTTGGCCGCATCTTTCTGGATAATCCGCCCGTGGTGGTGCTGGATACGGGCGACGCCCAAACGCTCCGCCAAGGGCAGGCCTCCACTCTGCGGGTGGCCGCGACGGATGACCTCGGCGTGGTCTCGCGCACCGCCGTCGGCAATGGCACGAACTACACCCTTGATGGCAACGGCAACTTCAGCATCACGCCCAGCCAGCCGGGCATCCTGAACATCACCGGCACCGCCACGGACACTGGTGGCCAGACCACGACGGAGTTTTGGACGCTCTACATCACCGATCCTGCGGGCAACTTGCCGCACAATCCTAACACCACCGGCGCGGGCGATCGCAACGTTATCGAAGTGCATTCGCCGGCTGCTGGCGCGGTCGTTAGCACGGCCACGCCGGTCATTGCTAGCATCGGCGGAACGACGCCGCCCAGTTGGCAAGTCCACTATGCGCCGGTGGATTTGGTCGATCCCTATAATCTTCCCGCCACCGACCCTGACTACATTCTCCTCGGCTCCGGCACGGGGCATCAAGTGAGCCAGACCGTGGCCACCTTCCCCGGCGGGACCGTGGGAAACGGCGTCTACTTCCTCCGCGTTACTGACAACACCTCGGGCTCGCATTTCGGCCAAGTGATCGCCAAAGGCGTGGACGCCGCCACCTTGCAGCCCGTGATCACGATCACCTCGCCCAACGATGCGACGCTGAGCGATCTTGTGCAGAACGTCACGGGAACGATCACCTCGTCGCGTCCGCTGAGGGAATGGTTCGTCGATGTGGCTCCGCGGGAAGCGGTCGATCTCAATGATTTGGGCGGAAATCAGTCCGCGTGGAAACGCCTAGCCCAGGGGACGGCGGCCGTGCCTGTGGCCACTACTCTAGCCAAACTGGACACCACCACGTTGCCTAACGGTTCCTACGTCATCCGCGTGGTCGCGTGGAATGACATCCGCCTGGGCCGCGTGGAGGCGCGCCTCGTTGAGGTTTCCGGTGAGAACAAGCTGGGGCGGCATCGCCGGGAATTTACGGATATCGAGATCGATTTGGCGGGCTTCCCGCTTAGCCTGAAACGGGTCTACGATTCCTTCGAGTCCAGCAAGGTGGGGGATTTCGGTTACGGTTGGTCGCTGGCCCTAGCAAATCCACAGATCGGCGAAACGGTGCCGCGCACGGGCAGCGGCATCTTTGGCCAGACGGCCTACCGCGACGGCACCCGCGTCTATATCACGGGACCAGACGGGAGACGCAGCGGCTTCACCTTTCATCCGGTTTTTGTTAGCGCGGGGATCTTTGGGGCGAACTACCGCGCGAGTTTCACGCCAGACTCCGGCGTCTATGACAAGCTGGAAATCCCAGAAGGCGACACGCCCATCCTAACGGTTGGTCCCAACGGCGATGTGAAGCTCAATTTCATCGGCCTGAACTGGAATCCCGATACTTTCGTGCTCGTGCGTCCCGATGCCTCGCGCTGGAGCTACCACGAGACCAACGGCTTTCTGGAGGCCGAGGACCTCAATGGCAACAAGCTCAGCTACACTCGCAATGGCTTCGAGCACTCCGGCGGGCTGAAGCTCACCTTCGTGCGCGACGGCCAGGGCCGCATCACCTCCGTCAATGCCGGTGGCTCTCAGACATGGACCTACGCCTATAACGCTGCGGGCGATCTTCTCTCCGTGACTGACCCTGACAACAAGACCAGCACCTACGGCTACCTCGCCAGTCCCGCGCATTTCCTCTCCAGCGTCACCGATGCATACGGACGCATTGGCAATTCTTTTGAATACGGGCCGGATGGGCGATTGCTCGCCATCATCGATCCCGCAGGCAATCGAGTGGAGCAATCATGGGACCCGCAGGGCTTCACCGGCAGCATCGAAGATGGTCGTGGCAACGCCACCCAACTGACCTACAACCAGCGCGGCAATGTCCTCACGGCGACCAACCCGATCGGCGGCATCACTAGCTATCTCTACGAAGACACCCGGAATCCTGACAAGGAGACGAGCGTCACCGACCCGCTCCAGCAAGTGACGCGATACACCTATGATGCAGCGGGAAATGTGCTGACCATCATGCGCCCGCCGGATACGTTCTTCGTCACCGAGACATGGACCTACAATAGCCGCAACCAGCCTCTAACCATGGTCCGCAGCGATGGTAAACGGGACTTCTGGGCCTATGATCAACGTGGTAATCTAATCAAAGACGGGGAAGCTATTCTTGATGAGCCCGTCATTACCTACACCCACACGCCGCAGGGCCAGGTAGAAACCACCACGGTGGGCGGCCTGACTACCCGCACGGAATACGACAGTGCCAATGGCCTGCCAAAGGAAATCACTAATCCCAACGGTCTCCGGCTGACCTACACCAGAGATTCGCTAGGACGGATCACTGGCACCACGACTTCCGGCGGCGAAAACGTCGCCGCGAGCTACCACACCAACGGCCTGCCGGCCACGCTGACCGATGCCGCTGGCGCCTCAGCCAATACAGCAGTCAACGTGGACGGTTCGGTCACGGTCAATGACTGGAATGGTCGCAACAGCCGCTTCTACCTTGATGCCAAAGGCGACCCCACCGCCATCAAAGGCCAGGATGGATTCACCATCACCCCCGTGCGCGACGGCCATGGCAATGTCACATCTCTCACGGATGCCATCGGTAATCAACATCGGGGACAATTCGATGCCATGAACCAGCTAACACATTACACTGACCCCGGCGGCAGGCAGATTGTGCTGACCTACGACGCCCTCGGCCGGGTGACCGAACGCATTGACCGCAACGGACGCAAGAAGCGCTGGACCTACAACGCCCGAAACCAAGTCACCCATGAGCGCTGGCTGACGGCTGCGGATGTGGTCGTCAAGACTTGGACCTACACTTACAATGGCGCTGGGCGCTTTGATGAGGTGGGTGACGGCGCTTCCACCTGGTCCTTCCTCGGGACGATTCCCGACCGGCCCTTTCGCGAACGGGTGACCTACGCCGGGCAGGCCCATTTTGATTTGCAATACTCATGGGCCGATGATGACACCGGCGTGCCGCTTACCCTCACCTTGGCAGATACGGCGGACATCAATCTGGACGGAAGCATCTCCGCTAACACCCGGCGCTCCGGCGGCACCATCTACAGCGCACAATGGGACCTGCCGGAACTAACTGGACCTAGCAAAACACGACACGTGCGGCATTTTTATGATCCCATGGGAGCGGAGACCCGCCTAGAGCGCTACAAGAGCTTCTTTACCTCTGACATCAACCAAGCACCCTTCGCGGTGACCCACTACACCCGCGACACCAAAGGCCGGGCCACGCAGATCAGCCACAAAAACAACGCCGGGGCTCTGCTCTTTCCGGAGGCAACCATGAACCTAGCACGTTCCCCGGGAGGCTGCATCACTAGCATTACCGAGCCCAGCAACACCTCCACCATGAGCTACGACGCCGGCTTGCAAGTAACCGCCGTGGCCCACAGCAATGCAGCGCGCGCGGATGAGACCTACTCCTTCGATGCCGCAGGCAATCGCCTAACTTCACATTTGCAACCCGTGGCCAGCACCGTTTCCCCTAGCAACCGGCTGACCGTCGTGGGCGACCTCACGCTGGAGTATGACGGCGAAGGAAACCTGATCCGCGAGACAAACACCGTCACGGGAGCGATCCGTGAATTCGGCTATGATCATAACAATCAGCTCGTCCACGTGCAGACAAAAGCCAACGCCGGAGCGCCCGCCGTGATGGTGGGCGAATACGCCTACGACTGGCGCGGCTATCTTATCAAACGCGTGGAAGGGGGCACCGCGACTTGGATTCTCAACGACCGTGGTAGGCCCTTTGCCGAATTTGCTAGCGGTCAGAATTTCATCAATCGTATGTATTTCTACGACCTGAGCAAGGTCGACCGCTGCTACGCCATGTGGGATGCCACTCTCGGCGAGCGCTGGTTTCTCCAAGACCAGCGCAACAGCATCCGCGGCGTGATCACCGTGGATGCCAGCAACAGCAGCCCCACCGTGCCCGGCACCGTCACCCCGATCGTCTGGGCCGACTACGATGCCTTCGGCCAGCTCATCAGCGGCGATCCCGCCCTGCTAGGCAACTTGCGCTTCGCCGGCCGCTTCTGGAGCGAAGCGGCGCAGCTCTACGAAAACCGCGCTCGCCATTACTCGCCCAGCTTGGGACGTTTCATCCAGGAAGATCCCGCCTTCTTCCAAGGCGGGGATTTGAATCTCTACCGCTATGCGGGAAATGACCCGCATAACCGCACCGATCCTACGGGAACCACCGAGGCTTTTGAATACATCGATTTACTCCTCAATATCACAGACGTCCTAGTGCAAGGCGGAGACATCCGCGCCATCGGCGAATGTGTGGCTCAAATGATTGGTGCCGCAGCGGACGGACTGCGGGGCGTCCAGCCGGGCAATCCCACGGGCTGCCTGAAAAATCTGTTCTGTCCTTTCCCTATTCCCGGCACCATCGGCGGCGCAGTTAAAATTGTCGTGGGCTTTTTCGCTCCGAACGCACCCACATCCGCATGTAATTAAAGCATAGTCATTTCAAAATGCGCGACAGGGTTGTCACAGAGCTGACCAG
>JAYVJI010000257.1:0-2086 GCA_043769435.1 Verrucomicrobiota bacterium | reverse complement strand
AAATGGGGCACCAAGGGATCCGGGGACATGGACATCTTAGTGCTCCTGCCCGGGGCAAATGACTTGATTCTCATCGAAGCCAAGCTTACCGCTGCCGCTGCCGCGAGATCAGGCGCGCTCAGAAATTTAATGACAAAAATAGCCGAACATCCCACTGTAGTGATTGAGGAGGGCGGAGCCGCGCTTCCGATCAAGCATTTCATCTTCCAGGAGGGGGAAACGCTGCCGGAGGCAGTGAAGAGTAAACTCGTGGAAACGCTCGAAAAATTTCCTAGATGGGACAGCATCATTCCCAAGGCAAATAGAGCAATCAAAGACATCCTGGACTAAGATATGGATTTTAAAGATATCATCGCAAATGCCCTTGGTTGGAGCAAAGTTTTCACGTCTGCCAAGGCCAGAGGCTTGGCCATGCTCATCACCGATTGTGTAGCCTTCAACGGCGATCAGGATACTGCTGGCATCCTGTGGCATAGAATTTTGCCGTTCGTGCCATCATTTTCCCAGCAGCGATTCAAGTCCACTGGTTGCCCAGATGCTGAGGTCTTTGCGCTGCCAGTATCGCAGGCGTTTGAGCTGGAAAAGTTTGTCCAGATAATGCTCAAGGCTGGGTTCTGCGGCATGAATCTAATTACCAGACTCCAATTCAAGCACGGAGGCTGCCTGGAGCTAAACTTGAAATACAAAGACGGTGTATTAGGTGTTAGCATCTTTGCCCCGACTGCGGCGGAAAGAGATGTTCGTTTTTTTAAAAATATAGTCAAAGTGATGGGGCTGGAACGTTTCGCCGATTTTGCGGATGATGGTGTCGCAACCGACGGGACACATAAGATGCATTTTCGCGTTCGCCACCGCGTGGCTGGCGCTTTCGAAATCGGGCGGCTGGGCGAAAATTATGAAGATGAAGAGGGGAATTTGTATGGGGTGATCAATTTTAACTGCCACGGGCAGGACGAGAGCATCTCTTTCCTGAAGGAACTCACTGCTCGCGAAGAAATTGAGTGGCTAAAAGTGGACAAGCTTCAGCTTTACAACGTTCCAATAGCTTCATGGGACAAGGCAGCCAGTCTGCTAAAAGAATACGGGACGAAGGAGTGCCTTCTGGAGGTCGGCTGCCTAGGAAAAGATACCTGCCAGATCACGCCGCCTGACTTGGATGTCGAGATGGAAAAATATGATCTTATCACCCTCGGTTTCCTGGGTGGTCCGGGACTGCCGAAATCACGAGACGTGCCCCGCTTTATCCGCGAGCGTCTCCTGTCCGTGGACATGGTCCGCGAGGATGGCGGCTGGTCCTTCTGCCTCACCTCCCTAGAGCGCACGCTGAGCCAGAAATACCGCGACCGCCTGAATGAATACCTCAACACCCAGCTCGGCTTCCCCTTCATCACCCGCAGCCCCAAAGACCGCTGGAAGGAACTCCTCAAGTGGGAACGCAGCATCAAGATATGACCGTAAGCGCTAGCCGGTAACCACCCCCTGTTCATCACCCAAAATTCCCAAAACTAAAGAAACACAAAGTCAAAATGTCAGAGAGTCAGACAAACGAAAATACCTTTTTGAGAACACTTGCCGACCAGATCGCAACAGGCCCGGTTTTGGTGCTCGCAGCGTGGATGACTGGGGTGTGCAAAAGAGTCTAAATAAATACCACCGCAGCCATCGCTGCGGTGGTCACTACGTTGGGGCCGTTAGCCGATGGCCTTCAGGACAAAGTTTTGATCCCGGGGCTCCGCGGAATGTGCAATTCACGGTCTCTAGGCTGCTGGGTTCCCTGTCCCAGCTGGCGGTGGACTTCACGCCCTCCCCCTGCACGACCATGCTAGCAACATCCGGGCCGTGCTCATTGCCCCCATGGCACTAGCCACACGGTCATGGGGGTAGACCACGTAGACCACCTAGACTCCGCCGCTTACCTGGCGGGGCCTTACGTCTTTGCCGACGATGCTGCCGACACCCTAGGCCATCTGTCAGGCCGGCGACTATATCTTCGCCGCTGCATGTCAGCCGACCGCCGGCCAGCGGGGCATCATCTACGTTTACAGTGCTGCCGATGGAAAGCTCGTTGGTCGCATCAGCGGCGCGA
>JAYVJI010000256.1:0-4792 GCA_043769435.1 Verrucomicrobiota bacterium | reverse complement strand
CCAACCTGCGCATGGCACCTACCCGCCGCACGGGGCCACCCTGCCAAATCACATTCCGGAATGAAACTACTGGCCCGGTGGAGGTGCTCTGGCTGGCCCCTGGTGGGGAGCGGAGTCCATACTTGAAGCTGAGCGCGGGGCAGGAGGAAACTCTGGGGACGTATGCGGGACACCGATGGCTGGTGACGGATGCCACCGGCACTCCGCTGGGTGTTTTTGAAGCCGGTGACACCACCACTTCCGCTTTGATCGATGGGCCGGGTAAAAAGAGGTCGGAACGCCGGCCGCAGCCGGAGGCCACTTCCCCGGATGGGCAGTGGCGGGTGGAGGTCCGTAATGATAATCTTTTCCTGGTCCCGGCCAATGGTGGTGAGGCGGCGCAACTAACCACTAATGGCAACAGCGAGGCGGGCTATACCGACCAGATCGAGTGGGCACCGGATTCGCTGGCATTTGTGGGAGTGAAGACCACTCGCGTGCAGGAACGGATCGTCACCATGGTGGATTCCTCGCCTGATGATCAGGTGGAGCCGAAGGTGAAAACGATTCCCTATGCTAAGCCGGGCGATCCTCTTCCAAAGGCAGTGCCGGTCATCGGCCGGATCGCGGAGCGGAAGGTCGAGGCCGTGGAAGATTCCCTTTTTGCCAATCCTTTTGAGGATGGCTTGAACTTTCACTGGCTCCCTGGGGGGAAGGAAATCGCTTTCAACTACAACCAGCGTGGGCATCAGGCGTATCGTATCCTCGGGCTGACTGTGCCCGGAGGTGTTGTCCGCACGATTGTGGATGAGAAATCGGACACCTTCATTGATTGGAATGAGAAGACGTGGCGCACGTGGCTGGATGCCACGGGCGAGCTGCTGTGGATGTCCGAGCGTGATGGCTGGTGCCACATTTACCTCTACGATAGCGTGTCCGGGGCGGTGAAGAATCAGGTCACTAGGGGCAAGTGGGTGGTGAGAAAAGTGGAGCATGTAGACGCTGTGAAGCGGCAACTCTGGTTCTATGCGTCCGGCATTGTGGAAGGCGGGGAGCCCTACTACCTGCACTTATGCCGGGTGAATTTTGACGGGACCGGGATGGTGGTCCTAACAGATGGGGACGGCACCCATGAGGCCATGCTTTCACCGGACCGCCGCTACCTCATTGATCAATGGTCCCGCGTGGATCAGCCATCGGTTACAGCATTGAGAAGCGGTGAGGATGGCCATCTGATCGCTGAGTTGGAGCGGGGAGATGACTCTGAACTAAGGGCGGCTGGGTGGAGCGTACCGGAGCGGTTCAATGCGCCTGGGCGGGATGGGGAGACGCAGATTTACGGAGTCATCGTGAAGCCCGCTAACTTTGATGCGTCCCGCCGCTATCCTGTGATGGAGGAAATCTATGCAGGGCCGCAGGGTTCCTTCGCGCCTAAAGCCTTCGGCACTCTGCGCAGGGCGCAACAGTTCGCTGCTGCGGGATTTGTATGGGTCCAGGCTGACGGCATGGGGACTAATGACCGTGGGAAAGTCTTTCACAACAAGGCGTGGAAGAACCTGGCGGATGCCGGCTTTCAGGACCGGATCGCCTGGATGAAAGCAGCCGCCGCAACACGGCCATGGATGGACCTCAGCCGGGCGGGAATCTATGGCGGCAGCGCAGGCGGGCAGAATGCGGTCCGGGCATTGCTGGATCATGGTGGCTTCTACAAGGCGGCTGCCGCTGACTGCGGGTGCCATGATAACCGCATGGACAAGATCTGGTGGAACGAGCAATGGCTGGGCTGGCCTATCGATGAAAGTTACAGCAGGAACTCAAATGTGACGGATGCCCACAAGCTCCGGGGCCAACTGCTGCTCACTGTGGGCGAACTTGATAGCAATGTGGATCCCGCCAGCACCATGCAGGTGGTGGACGCGCTCATCAAGGCGGGCAAGTTTTTTGAATTGATAGTCTTTCCGGGCGCAAACCACGGTGCCTGCGAGTCACCTTACGGGCAGCGGCGAAGGCTGGAGTTTTTCGTCCGCCATCTCCGGCCCGGCTAGTTCTGATCTAAGCGGAGGCGCAGGAAGCGGCGGGCCTGGGCTGGTCCAGCAAGCTCGCTGTCCATGACGGTAACGAGCGTGTGATCCGGATGATCTGCGGCGGAAAGGATCCGGGGACCGGTGAAGCCGTCGGCGCTGGTCCAAAAGGGTAGCCACGGACCGCCGGGCGCGTCTGCTCCCAGCACCGTATAGGTAAAGCCCGCGCCGGTGGCTTTTCTCACTGGGAAGGTCAAGGCCAGCGCGCGGCCCCCGGTCGTGGAGGGCGTGGACAGGACGGGCCAGTGGGGGGGATCCATGGCTTTAGGGTTCTGGAGCCACGCATACTCAAAGATGTTAGCGATGCTATCATGATCAGGATCAGCCCCCGCGGCGGCATCTTCAGCAGTGCCAAAGGCCTGAGAGGTCAGCCATGTGCTGAGGCTTTCCTCCACGCTGATCTGTACGGTTCCCTGGGCCGTCAACCCATCCAGGTCCGTCGCTGTGAGCGTGATCACAGCGGCTCCTGCACTGAGCGGCGAAATGGTAAGCGTGCGGCCGCTGATGCCGGCGCCGCAAACAGAGGGGAGGCTGCTGCTGGCCGACCACACGAGGTGAGGAACGCCGGAAACGGAAAGCACCTTCACCAGCTTCGTCGCATCATAGGTGAGGCCTGCCGCGCAGTCGGTCACCGGAACATCCGTCAGGGCACCGTGTCCCGGGGCGGCGGTCCAGGAACGGGTCGGCCTGCTGGCGATAGCATAGGCCGTCCTGAGTCCATCCCCGGCGACCCGGCCAAAGACTGTGAAGCCCCCATTCTGTGAGTCCAGATTTGCGCTGTTGTTGTCGAGGCTGATAAAAAACTGACAGGTGGCACTGTTAGGATTTCCGCCTAGTTTCGCCATGGAAATGGAGCCGCATAGATTGCTGCGGAGAAATTCATTTTGCACAGGCGGGTCGGTGGCTACCGCTAACACCGGAGTCGTCGCCCTGAATCCCCCCCCTTGAATCACAAATCCGGGCACACTCCGGTGAAAAAATGTGTTAGCAAAATCTTCCCGGTTTACGTAGTTCATGAAGTTGGCAACGGTGAGCGGGGCCACGTCACCATAGAAGGCGAAATCCATATTTCCCTCGGTGGTCACCACCCTAACGGCGGAGGTCGCATCAGGATCGGAGAAAAAGGTGGTCAAATCCAATGTGGTGCCGGGTGCTCCGCGCTGCAGAGTTCTCGCGGGAATGGGCAGGGCAACAGGTGCCTGAGCCGGAACAGGCTGGGGTTGATAAATCCTGGTGGTCAGTCTCCCGGTGATCGTTTTCGGCGGACTGTCATACGTCACAGTGATAGTGGAAGTGTAGTTGCCGGCGCTGGAGGGCGTGCCGCTGATGATGCCGGTCGAGGTATCCACTGTGAGTCCGGGCGGCAAGTCCGCCACCTCGTATGCGGTGACTGCGGCAGGACAATCCAAGCGAATGCAGTAGGAAAAAACATAACCTAGCGGCGAGGCATAGCTCAGAGGACTGGCTAGGCGGGGCGGCGAAATCAGCGGCAGAACGTTGGATCCCGCGCTGGTCTCGGTGGGAACGTTTGTGGTCCCTGTGAACGCAACGATCGTCCACTCAAATGACTGACATCCCGCAGCATTGGGATTTGACAGCGTGTAAGTCCGCACGTTGGCGGCCACATTAGCAAGTGTCTGGAAAGCCCCCGTGCTGCCGCCCCGATATCTGATGAAAAAACCCGCCTCATTGTCCGAATTATCCGTCCACTCGAGCGTCAGGACAGCGGGAACCCATGTGCCGGTGAGCCCGCTGGGGGGATTGATGGCGGCGCGGGAAGTGTAGGAGAGTAAGGAGATCCAGAGGACTATGAAGGGAACCAGACGTGTCATGAGCGGAGACTTTACTGATTTCCGGGTTGGTTGCCAAGATCGGAATTCACTGGAAACACAAATTCCCGAAAATTCCTGAAACCATAGGTTCCGAGCAGTTCCAAGCGGAACTACTCGGTTTCGATTTCCACAGAAAAGGCCCTGACCAGAGGGTCAGGGCCTTTCGCTGAATCTGTGGCCGCTGGCACAAGCACCAAATCTGGGGCCAGCGCGGTGCGGCGTGTCACCAAATATTCTAGTATCTCCTGCCCTCTGGAATCTGGAATCAAAGAGCCTCAGGGGGAAATCTGACAACTCCAAATTTTCCGCTGGGATGCCGAGGATGCTGTGCGCTTCCCTAACTTCCTGAAGCAGTGTGTCTGGGAGACCGGCAGGCAGAGATTGCCATGCATTGCTGAAAGCCACAGAATGCACACTGACACCCCGTTCTCCAAAAGTCGGCGCACAAAGCCGCCACACCCGAATTCAAGGTCGTCCGTGTGCGGAGCGAGCACGAGTACATTTTTACAGTTCCACATTGGATAAAACATTTAAAACATTTACGGTTTATGGGGTGGCTATGACCTCGCTAAGTATCTGGCGCATCATAGATGCTGCTTCGTATTTGGATGCATCCTGCCGAATCGATTCAGTATCTCAACACATCTCGCCGCAGAGAGTGAGTGCTCTGACTAAATCCGCGTCATCCTCATACCAGATCTCATTTTTCCCTTCAGTCACCAATTGCTGAGCGGACCCCCCACACTCAGACCTCAGTAATTGACCGGGGTGTGCAAAAGTCTGCTAAATTCCCCCTTCGTGTTCCCTCGTATTTGGAGGTGATTGCTTGGACCTGATTTTTTGGCGTTCCGTGTGAAAGGTTTCGCCGAATGTTTCACTGGTCCAGGTAGTTACTGCTTC
>JAYVJI010000255.1:0-9197 GCA_043769435.1 Verrucomicrobiota bacterium | reverse complement strand
CCACCGTCTGCCCGGCGGGTATGGCACCCAGCCGGCTGCTGTAGTCAAACCACAGATACTGCTGATGTTGCGGGGCGGGGTTGGCATCGTCAAAGATGTTCAGGGAATTGCCGTCTTGGGCGGCTGCTCCCACCCCGTTGAGTTTCACTCTGCTGAAGTGCGTGCCGCCCACAGGAGTCGGTGGGGTGCCGTCGGTCACGGTCACTGCTCCAGAAAATCCGGTGCCGAAAGTGGTGTTTTTCGTTTGAAAGGGAAACACCGGCGCAAAGTCTGTGGAGACTACTCCGGCCGGGGAAATGAGGGCGAGATATTCCCCGTCTTGATCGAGCGAGAAATTCGTATGTAATTGACCAACATCACGGTTTTTATTTGATGCCCAGACGATGAGACGTCCGCCTGCTTGCAGTGTGGTGGGAGGGAAAATCCACTTGGAGGTCAGTGCGGCGTCATCGGTCAGCCGCCAGCCAGCAAGGTTCACAGCGGCGGGATCAGGATTGTAAATCTCTATCCAGTCCGCATCGTCGCCATCCTCGTCTTTCATTCCGCCGTCATTGTCAGCTAGAAATTCAGAAATAACCGGAGCAGCAGGGAGGGATGCAGAAATTGCAAGAAATAGGAAAAGGAAAAATGTTTTCATGTCTGAATTAGTAGTTAGGTGTTTCAGGCATGGGGTTCATTCCAAGAGGACGCGGTAGGCAGGCCGAGGATCGGTGAAAGGGGTCACCCGGTCCTCATAGAAAAGTGCAGCACCGGGAGATCCCCCGCTCGGAAAGCCCTGGATGAGTTCCACCCAGGTAACGCCGCTGTCCGCGCTTTTCTGCACGCGGTAGGTCTTGCCGGAAGCGGCCGTCCAGTTGACGGTGTGGGTGCCCAGGATGTTGTCATCGGTGATACCGGTGATCACCGGCAGGGTTCCTGGTAAAGTATCGATCATGACGTAGTCAAACGTCGTGGATCCGCCTATGGTGCTGCCCGTGCGCCGGATCGTTAACCTGTTAGGTCCGGATGCTAGGGTGGAGGTCAGCCCGGTCACTTCAAACTGCACTAGGCTGGGGCTAGAGATGAATCCCTGATTGCGGAGGACATTACCGTTTATGCTGAACTCCAGCGTGTTGGTTCCGCTCACACTGACCACGTCAGCCGTGATGCGGATGCGGGCCTCCGGCAGCAAGGTGGCCGGCGGCGGTATAAACCAGACATTCATCACCGGGTCCAGCTCCGTGACGGATCGCTCAAAGCCAATGGCTGGACTACCGGTGCGCCCAGCGATGGTGTCGGTATTCGTGTCGTCATTGAGGACTTCATTCGCTGCCTGATTTGGCCCCCCGGCGGAAGTGTAGTTTCCTGCAAAATAGTAATTGTCGTCCGCAGCGTCCTCATGGCTGAACTCGGCTGCGGAGGCATCATCCTTTCCAGCCTCAAAAGCAGCATTCCACAACGTGGTGGCTACAGTCACGGTTTTCGTTTGGGTCAGTGCCCCGAGTGTGGCGGTGAGCGTGTAGACGGTGTCCACTCCCGGTGCCACCACCACGGAAGTCTGGCCCGTGACGTCTCCGATGCCCTGATTAATAGACAGGGTGGCCCCGGGCTCGGCCAGCGTCCATGCGAGGGTAGCGCTTTCCCCTGGCCGCAGCAGCGGGTCATTGACCGTGAATGTGTTGACGAGGAGCGGGCTGTTATCGATCTCCATTTTTACATAATCAAACCCCAGCCACGCCCCCCCGCCGGTTCCACTGTAACTGATGCCCTTGAGCATGACGATGTTATCTGTCCCCGGGCCAGTGACGATCCCCACTTCGGAGAGCTTTTTTTGAGGGGATGTATAATCAATATCGAACTGCGGCACGCGGATGACTTCCTGAGGCCGGACGAGGGTGCCGTTGATGTATATTTCCACGCCGTAGCGCGGGTCTGCGGCTGAGGTATCCAGGTTCAGCGCATCAAAGGTGACCGAGACGCGGTCATTTGGCCCGTAGCTTGCCGGGACATTGAAATGGTAGCGCTTGGTATTGTCGCTGCCTGCAAAAGCACGTTCCGCTCCGCCTTCGTTTGCGGCTACCGTGCCCACCGGCGTATAGGTCCCATTCAGCGGGATGATACTTGTGTAGGTGCCAGCAAAATAGTAGTCGTCATCCGACAAGCCGTTTCCCTGTGGGCTGGCAGGATTTCCGGGCAGGGCATTGATACCGGCTTCCTGCCAGAAATTCGCAGCCGGGCCTCCGCCCGTCCCAGTCGTAGGCCAAGCATTATCATCCACCCCGCAGGTCCACAGCAGCGCCGCATGGGTCACTGGAGCCGCCAAGAGGAACAAAAAAATGGATCTTACAGCATGTCTGAGCTTCATATCTCAAGATGAATATCAATACGGTCATGCCAATGCAAGAAATTTCGCAGCGACATTGGCAAAAATCAGGTTTTGTGATTTCCGGGCAGCACTTGCAGCACTTAAGCAATTTCCCAGGATTTCCACGAAACTGGAAAAAAAACTGAAAAATTTGATGAAAAGATTGACACACAGCTGGATCCCGATTAAAAAGCCTTCAACCATGACTAAAAACATTCTTTTATTAGCAGCGCTACTGGCAGCATCCCCAGTGGTGAGCCACTCCGCTCTCGTTTGGACCGTTGGCGCGGATGATAACGACTGGCCGATCAATGGGATAGGCGGCGGCGCAGCAGCCGATTTCCTGCAGGAAAACGGCGCTATTAATGCGCTGCCAGGTTCAGCTACCAGCGGTACTACTCCCAGCACTTCTGATAATGACTACTACTTTGCAGGAAGCTACTCCTCTGCCTTGGCTGGCAACGTGGCCTCCTATGGCACCTACTCAACGATCGGGACAGTGAGTGCGGATGAGACTGGTTGGGAACGCGCTTACGCTGGCGCAGACAATGATATGAGGGTGCATTTTAACCTCAGCAGTGCTTTCGGCCCGAATGATCTGGCTGTGGTGACCTTCGATGCGCTCAACCTGCACGACGGACAGGCGGACACCCGTTATGGCATCGAAATTTACTTCAATGGAGTGCTCGTGCGGGCACAGGAAGTTATTCGCGCGGCTCAGTTGAACTCGGCTCGCTCCTCGGCTTCTTTTACGCTCGGCAGTGTTGGTGCGGTGACCGGCCCGGGTGCTGACAATATCGTTTCGCTGCGGGGAATTAACTACGGTGCCAGCGGAGGCGGTCAGTGGATGGGCTTCGACTATGTGAGTCTCGACATCACGCCAGTGCCTGAGCCCGGTAGCGCTGCCCTAGCGGGCATCACTGCTTTTGGCCTGCTCGGGATGCGCCGTCGCCGCCGGTAGTTCTTGTTGTCAAGGGTCAAGGGTTTCTCTTACCTGCAAAGGCGTGCTGCTTCAGCGGCACGCCTTTTTTTTGAGAATTGCCTTTTGTTCCTTTTGTGCCTTTTGTTCCCGCCTGCATCAGATTCATATTGAAGGCGAAGCGGCAACCGCATAGAGAGTCACCATGGCTTCCGATCCCGTAAAACCTGCACGCCGCTCCGTTAGATACGTGGGCATGGTATTGCTTTGCATTGCCGCAGGGGCCGGGTTTTTTCTCTGGAAACGCAGCACGCCGGAATCAAAAGACGCGGATTTTATAGCAGCTTTGGTGGCCTCTGAGGAAACCCTGCTGGGCCTGACCCCGGTGATGGGCTCATTGTCGAAGGGGCTGCAGAATATACAGCTTCCTGATTCCGCTGCCGCTGGCAGCATCGCTGCAGGGGCTAAGATAAAAGACCTCGCTCCGGCCCCGCCGGCACCGAGGGACGGGGAGGATTGGCTGGAGGCAAAACCGTGGCCCGTGGCCTCAGAGTTCCGCTCCCTAAGCCCCCGCACCGTCATTTGGCAGGAACTGCTCCAAAGGGTCTCGTGGTTTGAATCCGCGAAGCTCTACATCATCAAAGGCACCCACCCTGGAGGAGATGAATCGATCTACGATTCTGACGCTGGATTCGAAGCCCTAGCCATGATGAAAACCGGAGAGTGGCGTTCCTTTTCCGGGAAGATGCATTTGCTGTGGTCCCGATCAGGCGAGGCCGACACCGCAGGTCACAAGGCATGGCAGATCAGCTCATGGGAGACTCAGGCGATGGAATCCATGGCCAGCCGCAGCCGGTTTTTTGTGGAATCCTTGAATGAAGTCGTGCCTGCAGCTACAGCGTGGGCATTGCGTCGCAGTGAGCATTATGCGGCCTCGGTGAAGTATTATCAGGAGGGTATGAAAAACCCGCCGCACCCGTATTTCTCCACTATTTCCGCCAATCACAAACCCGGGGTCACCGTGGCGGATCTCAATGGCGATGGCTTTGATGACATATACATCACCGTCCGGATAGGCACTAACAAGTTCTTACTCAACAATGGCGATGGCACCTTTACAGAAGCGGCGGAGCGCTTTGGCCTTGCTCTGCCTGGCCACACCACCAGCAGCCTGTTTGCTGATTTTGACAATGATGGCGACCTTGATGCGATTCTGGGGCGCAGTCTGCTGAAGACCGCTTATCTGGAGAACACCGGAAGCATTTACGTCCAGCACAAAGCCCCGCCGTGGTCACCTATGGCGGTGGTTTCCATGTCCGCTGCTGACTATAACAAAGACGGACTGCTGGATGTCTACCTCTGCACTTACCGGGCCGCCGCGCCACCCTCCGCTACTCCTTCCGGTGGCGTTTCCCAGGTGGCGGAGGGAAACTTCGACTGGATGGATGAGTTTCTACCACCTGATCAGGCGCAGGAATACCGGCGCCGCTTGAAAGCTGACGCGGCTCAGAGCGACGATGGTATTCCCAATCTGCTCAACCAGACCGGCCCTCCTAACATGCTTTTGATAAACCGGGGCCAAGGCATCTTTGAGCCGGCTCCGGAAAACAACATCGTGGGACTCTGGCGGAATTCCCTGCAGGCGACATGGGCGGACTATGATGGCGACGGGGATCCAGATCTCTATGTTGCCAATGACTGGGCGCCGGATAATATGCTGCGGAATGACGGGGCGGCTGGATTCGTGGATGTCACCGCTGAAGCTGGAACCGTGGCTTATGGATTTGCCATGGGGGCATCATGGGGCGACTATGACAACGACGGAAAGGAAGATATTTATGTCTCCAATATGTATAGCAAGGCCGGGCGCCGGATCACCGCGCAGATCCCCGGCCTGTCGAAAACCTATGCAGAATCCGCTGAGGGGAACTGGCTTTATCACCAAGAAAAGGGAGAGAAGTTCACCCTCGTATCCGGCCTCAAACCCCCGGCGATGACCGTGACCAAAGCTGGCTGGTCTTGGGGCGGAAAGTTTGCTGATTTTGACAACGACGGCTGGCTCGACATTTATGCGCTCAGTGGTTATTTCACAGCGCCAAAAGAACTATCCTCGGAGCTGGACTTGTGAAGCAACCTTTGGCGGACGGTCGTCCGCACTGACGAAAACCTTTCCCGCAAAAGCTTCCGGCGTTCTGATGCATGGAATAAAGCGAGCAAGGATGCCGTGCTGACACCTCAGATAGATGCCCGCTTGGCCGGCGTGGAGAAAAGAGGAGACAAGCTGGTGGTCCACTCCCTGAGCGGCCATGAGCGGAATCACTATTTCTCCAATCGCAGCGGCAAGGCCTTCACGGATCTCTCCGCGCTCTCAGGGCTGGATAATCCCGCAGACAGCCGTGGCTGGGCCCTGCTGGACTACGACCGTGATGGCTGGCAAGATGTGGCGCTGGTCAATGCCAATGAGCCGCTCTTCAATCTATACCACAACCAAATGCCTGCGGCAGGCTTCAAGGGCGGGATCATAGCCGTGAAGTTTGTGGGGGGAAATAAGACGTCGATGCCCTCGAAGTGGGCTTCCCGGGATGGCTATGGTGCCGTGCTGACAGCAGCGCTGGGAGACATCACGCTGACCAGGGAACACAGATGCGGTGATGGATTTGCCGCCCAGCATTCCGCCGTCATGATGCTGGGACTCGGCGCCCGGCCTTCCGCCGCAGCCATCACTGTCCGCTGGCCTTCCGGGCAGACTATGAGGCTGGAAAGCATCACAGAGGGCACCTTGCTCACCTGCTATGAGAACGCCGCAGACAGCAAGGACGGCAGCGGCTTTGCGAGGGAGAGTTACCGGCCCGGGATAGGGGCCGGCATAGGGGCCGGCGTGGCGCCGCGCGTGCCTGTGGTTGCTGCGGGCTCCGTTTCGGACTTCGCTGCGGCAGACACCGCATCCCGCCCTGGCACTAGGCTCCGGGTCTACACCAGCATGGCCACATGGTGTGCCGCCTGTGCCGCACGGGTCCCTGACTTTACTCACATCGCTGAGGAGGGTGCCGCAGAAGGCATCGAATTGATAGGGGTGCCCGTCGATGTTGCCGATGATACTGCCAAGCTGGCAGCTTACACGGAGGGCAAGGCGCTTCCTTACCGTTTGATGCGCGATTTATCTGCCGCCGGCAGGAATGCCTTCACCGCCGAGCTAACCAAAAGGCTGGCGGGCGAGCCCCCCTTGCCGGCCACGCTCATCACTGATCATGCAGGACGCGTGCTGCTCAGCATGGAGGGAGTGCCGCAGCTTTCTGAGTTGCGGCGCATGCTCAGCGTAATGCCGCCTGATCCTGCAAAATGAGCAGGAACCATCGCCTCAACCGCCTTGGACCGGCGGCATGATGGCGACCTCGGCTCCCTCAGGGATGCTGTCCCCACGGCGCGCGTATTCATGGTTCACGGCGACGAGCAGGCTGGCTTCCCATTTCTCCAGCGCCGGCCAGCGCTGAAAAAGTAATGTCAGCAACTCCGCCACGGTGCTGGCGGGAGGGATGCGCATCGACTCAGGACCGGCACCGGTGATGTCCACCAATTGTCCGAAAAACAGAACGGAAATATTCATGCCAGCGATTCAGGCTTGCCGGGAGATCGCTTCGGGCTTCAGCACCCCGATGTAGGGTAGGTTCCGATACCGGCCCCGGTAGTCGAGCCCATACCCGACCACGAATTCATCATCAATTTCAAACCCGACATAATCAGCGCTGACATTGCAGGCCCGGGCTTTGCGCTTTTGCAGCAGCACACACAGCCGGACACTGGCTGGGCGGCACTCGGCATCCAGTCGCTCGCGTATCGCGTGCAGCGTGCGGCCACTGTCTAGGATGTCATCTAGCAGGATGACGTGCCTGCCGCTCAGGTCCGGAAGCCTTGTTTGATTGAATGTAACGGTGCCGGAACTCTCCGTCCCGCCATGGTAGCTGGCGACAGAGATAGTCTCGATGAGCAGGGGCAACTGCACACGCCGCAGGAGATCGGCCATGAGGATGAGCCCGCCCTGGAGAATGCAGACGACCGTTAGCTCACGTCCCGCGTAGTCGCGGGTGATGTCCCGGGCTATGGCATCCAGCCGGCTCAGGATCGTCGTTTCATGATGAAGGATGTCAGCGATGTCGTTTTGCACGCGTATGGTAGTGAAGTGAGGCGATTTGTTGATTTGGCCTGGCCAATCGAGCGCCTGATGCATACCGGATACGGCATACCTGCAAACTGAAAATCCAAAACAATGAATGAACTCGCCAGCCTACGACTGGACTATAAACTGGCCGCCTTGGACCTCGGGGACGCTGATGAGGATCCGCTCTCGCAGTTTGGCCGCTGGTTTGAAGAGGTGCGCGCGGCGGAGATCGTCGAGCCTAACGCCATGACGCTTTCCACGGCATCCGCTGCCGGTGCGCCCTCATCCCGCACAGTGCTGCTGAAAGCGCTGGATGACCGGGGGTTCACTTTTTTCACTAACTACTCGAGCCGCAAAGGCAGGGAGCTGGAGGCCCGTCCGCAGGCGGCACTAACATTTTTCTGGAAGGAACTGGAGAGACAGGTGAACGTCACCGGAAGCGTTGAAAAGGTCAGCCGGGCGGAGAGTGTGGCCTATTTCGCGGTACGTCCCTACGGCAGCCAGCTCGGCGCTCATGCCAGTAATCAAAGTGAAGTCATCTCCGGGCGGGAGTGGCTGGAGGAGCGCTTTGCAGCGCTCAGCCAGCTCTATCCTGAGGGGCAGGTGCCGTTGCCGGAGTCATGGGGCGGGTACCGGCTGATCCCGGATACCGTGGAATTCTGGCAAGGTCGCAGCAGCCGCTTGCATGACCGCATCCTCTACCGCCGCTCGCCGCTAGGCTGGAAGCGGGAACGCCTCAGTCCCTGAATCTTAGTCGGCTATTTTCTGCTATGCGTCTGCTGATCACTGGATTCATACTTCTCACCGTCTGCCTGCTGGTGTTGGTTTTTGCGGTGCGGGAAGCGCCCGCTCCGCCGCCATCCGGCCCGGTGCGCACTTCCGGGGCCATGGTATGGAAGGCCTCCAGGGGCAAGGCCGTAGTGTGGCTGTGCGGCACCCTGCACGTATTGAAAGCCAGCGACTATCCACTGCCGGCGCCCTACATCGAAGCCCTAAACCAATCGCAGCACGTGGTCATGGAACTGGCCCCCGGTCCGGATAAGCAGAAGCTCCTGACAGAAGCCGTTTCCAAATGGGGGACGCTGCCGGCCGGCGTGCGGCTGCGGGATTCCGTGCAGCCCGGCACGTGGTCCATCCTTGAGGAATGGGCCCGGAAATCAGGCCAGGGACTGGGGCATTTTGAGCACGTCCCAGCGTGGAAGGCCGCTCTGATGATGTCCTCACTGAACCAATCCAGCTTGGGCTATGACCCCAGTCTCGGCATGGAGCGCTGGTTTGCTGGAAGGCTGGGCACGCGTACAGCAGCAGGTCTGGAGACGGCCATGCAGCAGTTGGAACTGCTCGCCACACTTCCTCCAGCTGCACAGGAATCAATGATCCGCAGCGCGGCTGACCTCGAAAGCGCCGGAGCAGGACGCATGGAAAAATTGATAGCGGCCTGGGCCGGGGGCGAAATGGAGACTGTGGAGGCAGTGATGAGCGCAGAATTCCGTGACCAGCCAGACATCAGGCAGGCACTGCTAACAAATCGTAATGCCGCGTGGCTGCCGGAAATTGAAAAGCTCCTAGAGGGCACACACACCGCCATGGTCCTGGCCGGGACTGCACACTTCTGTGGATCTGGGGGCATCATCGCCAGTCTGCGCGGCAAGGGGGTGACCATCGAACAGCAAACCTGGCAGACCACCCGTCCGCTGCCGGAGAAATGAAATGAAAAGCACACCCGTGCTCGTGATCACAGGCCCCACGGCCTCGGGGAAAACCGCTCTGGCAGATCG
>JAYVJI010000254.1:0-3895 GCA_043769435.1 Verrucomicrobiota bacterium | reverse complement strand
TGCGGAGTAAGCGGCTAATTTTTGTCGATGCCGTTGTTGGCCGCGCTGGTGGCGACTGCCGACGAACACGGTGGTTTTGTGAAGCCATCCCATCAGATTCCCATGGCGACAAACGCTGCCGGCTTTCCGCGCGAGTAAGGCGAAGACCTGCATGGCGATTTCCTCTGCATCCGTTTCATGGTTCGACAAGCGAAAGGCAATGCTGCGCACGAAGGTCGACGTTTTACCGACCAGCGTGGTGAAAGCCGCTTCGTCCCCAGCATCGGCGAACCGCGCCAGCAAGGTGGATATGGAAACTGGGGCGTTTGGTGGAAAGTCTGACATGTTTTCACCTATATCCCCAACCAGAGGCGAAGCGGGACAAATATTTTCCCTCAAGACCAAATCCACATGAAACGGCAATGGCAATAGGTTGCTTAGGTTGCTAAAGGTCCTCGTCCGTAAAAGCGGGAAGCGCACCCGTGCCTGAGACTCTCGAGACTCCCTGGACCGTCATTTCTAGGCACCGTTCTTTTGGGCAGAATGCCCGCCGCCGGGGGATATTCAGAAGTCGCCGGTTTTGCCAGGAGCGGAACCGGGGGGGGATTGCTCTGGTGTTCCTGGTGCGGGGCCCTGTTTGGACTCGGGATTGTCAGAGGGGGCGGGGGCGGCGCCCTGCGCTTCTTGCTTTGGCAATGGACGCAGCGCCTTGCCGACGGGTGAGTCTTCACGGATGAGCCAGCCTTTTTCGAGGAACTCCAGAATCTCTACCTGCCTGATGTTCTGGGCTCTAGGAGGGTACTTCAACCGAACTACGGCGTAGCACTCTTTTACAGGGTTTGTCTGCCCCGGAACGAAGAGCGCCTTTTTGATCTGGAGGTCCACCTCAGATCCTGGCTTGGCATAACCGTAGAGAAAATGATCCGCTCCACGGTCTGTGAGCTGGTAGCAGTGCCAGTCCCGGGATGACGCGTAGTTCCCATCAAAATAATTGGTTGTCGGACCGGATTTCATGACCACTCGCATCAAGGTGGGCTTTTCCGGCTTGGAGTTGAGAAACCGGGGCCACGTCAGTTCCCCATAGCCTACGTAGGATTCCCAGTCCAGCATGAAGCCCTTGTCAGTTTTTTCGAAACTAACCGGTATTGTTTTGAAGAACTCCAGTTCCACAACGGCCACAAGGTAGTTTCCATCTGCGAATGGGGGCGGTTCTTGAATAAGGTGTGTAGTGGCGGGTAAGGGCTGCCATGGATTTTCCCGGTCATAGTAGGCTAAAATGGCGGGGGTCACCCGCTCCGGATCACGCACCAAGGGAAGGAGCTGGTTGACGCTGTTGACGCTGCGCAGCTTTGCGATGGCGGACTCCAGTTCCGCGCGGTAGGATGAAAATGCCTTCTGGTCGAGGGTCTCCGGCGCGCTTGCCGGGGCTGTGCCACCACGGTCCGGAGGCGGTTCATTCCATTTTTTGTAGGCGATGTAGGACACAGCCACTGCCAGAACGGCGATGAATACAAAGAGCATCCGGTTCAGCATAACGGCAAAAGCTGCGCCGGTGTTCCTCAGTTTAGTCCGCTTCCGCCGCTCCCCTTTACGTTCTCCGGGATCTCCATCATCTCCGTAAAGCTGTTCATTCTTTCGTCTGCGGGTATTGACCCTGACTGGTGCAGCGTATGGTGTTTCCGGCTGTAAATCCGGTGAGGTCGTGTTGCCGATCCTTGTTAGAAAAGAGTCCTTTTCACCGATCGGCCGGCCAGTTCGTTCCCAGCTTTCCCTTGCTTCCCTGAGGCGGCCTTCCTCATGCGTGACAGGAAGACTTGTGCGGTCCGGTTCATATTCCTCGGTCACCAGCCTAGCATCTGCCGGAACGGATACCTTCGTCCTGCAAGTCGGGCAAACGACGTGTATTCCGGCCATGGCCGTGGGCGCCTTGACCATGCTGTGGCAGGCCCGGCAGGAGAAAATGAGCCATTCGCGGGTTTCCATTCGTAGGTCGGGATATGAGGTTGTTGCTTCGTTGGGAACCCTGCCTCAAGGCACTGCCACGCGGGCCAGGATCCGGTCTATGATTTGCTCACTCGTCACGCCCTCGGCCTCGGCTTCGTAGGTGAGCAGGATGCGGTGCCGCAGCACGTCGTGGGCGAGGTCTTTCACATCCTGAGGCGTGACGTAAGCGCGGGTATTCAGGAAGGCCCGGGCGCGGGCAGCAAGCGCCAGATTGATAGTGCCGCGGGGGCTGGCACCGCAGCGGATCAGGTTTTTGACCTCGGGCATGGATTCTGCGGCAGTCCGGCTGGTGTGAATGATGTTAACAATGTAGTCCTTCACAGGGTCCGAAATGAGTATTTCGTTCACCAGCCCGCGGGCCTCGGTGACCAAGGCTATGTCTACCGTCTCCCGGGTATCCGTGACCGGAGAACTGGTTGCCATCATGTCCAGGATGGCCCGTTCCTCCACCACGGTGGGGTAATCCACCCGCACCTTGAGCAGGAACCGGTCTAGCTGGGCCTCCGGCAGTTGATAGGTTCCCTCTTGGTCGATGGGATTCTGTGTCGCCATTACCATAAATGGATCCGGGAGCTTCCATGTGTTCTCACCGATAGTGACCTGTCGTTCCTGCATGGCCTCTAGGAGGGCACTCTGGACCTTCGCGGGTGCCCGGTTTATTTCGTCAGCGAGGATCAAGTTGGCAAATATCGGGCCGAGCTTGGGCTTGAAGGTGCCATCTGCAGGGCTGTAGATCAGCGTTCCCAGCAAGTCAGCAGGGAGCAAATCCGGAGTAAACTGAAACCGCTTGAACGAGATATTCAAGGTCCCCGCCAGTGCCTTCACCGTCAGAGTCTTGGCTAGGCCCGGCACCCCCTCGAGGAGGATGTGGCCCTTAGTCAGCAAGGCCACAAACATACGGTCTACCAAACCATCCTGACCGACGAGGACCCGGCTCAGTTCAGTGCGGACTTTAGGTACCCAGGTGCCCTGGGCTTCGATGCGGCTGCGGAGGGCGTCGGTATCGGCGGTCATGTAAGAGTGAGTCAATTAGTAAAGTTTTTATGCTAGTGCAGGTCAGTGGGGACGAGGTCCACCAGCTTCTTTATGGCGTCTGCGGAATGCTTGTGCGCCACGAGGAGCGTATCTCCGGTCTGCACGATGATGAGGTCCTGCACCCCGATCAGGGAAATGCGCCGCCCTTCCGTGCTGAACACGATATTGCCACTCGAGTCAATGCTGCTGACGGGCACATTCATCGCGTTGCCCTGCTCCTCCGGCAGATATTTTCCTACAGAAATCCATGAACCCACGTCATCCCAGTCGAAGCTGGCCTCTATGTTCAGCACCCGCCCGGCCTTTTCCATGAGGGCGTAGTCTATGGAAATCTGCGGCAGCGACGGAAACTGACTAGCCAGCGTGCTCTGGAGATCGCGCGACTTGCGCACCTCTCCCACAAAGTGACTCAGCTCGGGACAATGGCGGGCCAGCTCAGCCATAACGCCGCTCACCGTCCAGATGAACATCCCCGCATTCCAAGAATAATTTCCCTGCTGCAAAAACTGCTCGGCTAGATCCGGAGCGGGCTTTTCGCGAAATCGCTGCACTTCATATACCGCAGGCGTAGTATTCAGCCCCGAGATAAAAGCCCGCCGTCCCCGCTCGATGTAGCCATAGCTGGGACATGCCCACGTGGGCTTGATGCCTATCGTCACGAGCGCCCGGGTGCGCACCGCCACCTCCACAGCTCCCCGAAGGCAGGCTTGGAATGCCGCTGTATCCTGGATGAGCGTGTCTGCTGGCAGCACCATCATGGTCGCATCCGGATCCCGGGCCGCCACCCATCCGATACCCAGCGCAATGGCCGGAGCTGTATCCCTTTTTGCAGGCTCAGCCACGATGTTTTCGGCCGGAATCGCATCGCCCAGCAGAG
>JAYVJI010000253.1:0-5033 GCA_043769435.1 Verrucomicrobiota bacterium | reverse complement strand
GAGATAAACCTCCCGTGCGAGAAAGCCCAGCCTGGCTGACCATGACTGGAATTTGGAGGTGGGGGTGGGTGAAGTCAGCGCGGCTATGCCGAGGTCCTTTGCCATGAAGGAGGCGCGGCGGAGGTGGAGCGGGTCGCTGATGATTATCGCGCTCTTCAGGCTATGAGTCTCCATGACGGCTCGCGCTTCCTGAAGGTTCTGCCGGGTTGTTTTCGAAGTCGTTTCCGTTAGGATCGCCGACTCCGGCACGCCCTCTTTGATGGCAAACTTCGCCGCCACACTGCTCTCTGCCGTCGCGGATCCAGTTCCGCATCCACCTGTGAAAATGATGCGGCTGGTTACTCCCTGCCTGTAGAGTGTGACCGCATGGCGGATGCGCTCTGCAAAGACCGGGGAGGGAAGATCGCCATAGGCAGCCGCACCCAGAACGATGACGCAATCTGAGGGAAGAGCGGCGTCATTATTGCCAAATCGCCAAATGTGTGTGGCCAGCGTGCCGGTCCATAGCGCCACCGCGATGACTAGGCCCGCAATTATTCGCCGCCGGAGTTTCCTCATCGCTTTTCAGCTTGGTGCCCGGATGGCCAGCGGTCAACTATCCCCCACATGCCGGACTGGTTTTCCGCCGGGGACGGCCTTATCCGCCGGAGCCCACCAAGTGACACTGGCCAGGGTAGCCTTTTGCCCATATACTTTTTTGACCGCACGGAAACTGACATCTGCTGCCATCAGCTGGCACAACACCAAAATCAAGAGAGGAACCACACCCACACTATCTATCTTCCAAGTCCACAGCAGCAGCCCTATGCAGATCACGCCCGTCGGCAGGACGTAATTCAACGCCTTCATCAGGATCAGCTCATTCTCCACGGGGCCGTGGTTTGCGTATTCAATATGGCGGACCATATCTGCCCAGTGCATGGAATAGAGCGACATAATGATCGCTGCCATTCCGCAGACAAGTGAGGCTAAATAAAGAAAGTGCTTAAAACGCATGTATCGCGAAAAATACCATATTTGAATGTAATTTCAAATACTAATTATAAAAACCATATTTTATAATACATTACAGCTTAGGTTCTAATGTAATCAAGTAAAACGAAATATCAGCCTCTGAGGAATAGGAATAGGAGAAGGCGCTGCTGAACCGCTGTGCCTTTGCCTTTGCAGGGCTTGGGAACTGCCCGGAGAATTCCTGATGAAAGAGCAAAACATTCACGCCCGGATCAGTGCCGGCGTTGCATTCCTCGGGATCCTGCTCGGTGCCTTTGGGGCGCACGCATTGAAGGATGCACTCGCTGAGCAGGAGCGGGGTCTGGCCAATTGGCAGACGGCATCACACTATCATCTGCTCCATGGAGTGGTGCTTTATTTTCTGGCGATCACAGCGTGGCACCGCTGGGCATGGCGCTTAATGCTGGCCGGGGTGGTCTGTTTCAGCGGCAGTCTTTACTTCATGGCACTCTACCAGTGGAAGTGGCTTTGGCCCGTGACGCCCCTCGGCGGCCTGTTGCTTCTGGCAGGGTGGGCGGTGTTGGCACTGCGGAAGTCGGGTCGACCTTAATGATGGAAAGCGCTGGAACAAGATGGAGTTTTTTGCAGGCATCGACATCGGCGGGACCCGGATAAAGGCGGCAGTCTATGACCGCCGTGGACAGGTTATCGCCACTGCTCTGGAGCCAGGAGAAGCGCTATGTGGAGACGGGTGGAGGGCGAGCGCGGTCTCAGCTCTAAAAAACCTGGAAGCGCAGACGGGCCAGCGGCTGGAGCGTGTGGGCGTGGCTGCTCCCGGCTTGCCAGCCGAGGATGGCAGGTCCATTCGCGAAATGCCCGGGCGGCTTGCGGGACTAGTAGGACTGGACTGGACGGCGTGGCTGGGACGTGCCATTCCCGTGCCGGTCATCAACGACGGGAGCGCCGCCCTGCTGGGGGAAGTCTGGTGCGGAGTGGCCACCGGCCTGCGGGATTGCTTCATGCTCACTCTGGGGACAGGGGTGGGCGGGGCCATACTCAGCGGCGGTAAATTGCTCAGAGGCCATCACCGCCGGGCCGGGCACATGGGCCACATGAGCCTTGATCCATGGGGCAGCCCGGGGATCGTGGGCACGCCCGGTTCTCTGGAGGATGCTGTGGGAAATCACACTATCCAGCGCCGCAGCGCAGGCCGCTTCACCATGACCAGCGATCTCCTTGCCGCAGTCGATGCCGGAGATCCGGCCGCTATCGAGGTCTGGGAGCGCTCCATCCGCAGCCTCGCTGCGGGTATCGCCTCGCTCATCAATGTCCTTGATCCTGCTGCCGTGGTGCTGGGTGGAGGCATCATGACGGCGGGGCAAAAGCTGCTGGGACCACTGCACCGGTATCTCGATGAAATGCAGTGGCTGCACGAGGGGCGGCCTGTCCCCCTGCTGACCGCAGCGCTCGGAGAGAACGCAGGGACGTGTGGTGCTGCGGCCGTAGCCTGTGGGGTATTTTCCTGATCATTCTCGGGCTGTTGCCTCCCCTCCAAGCACTACAGAGGAAAACCTGTCTCGGAGCGGCAGGGCACGGGCCTGTGCAGGAGGTGGTGTGCCTGTGGCCCGTCGCTCCGAGACGGGTTAAAATCCCGGCGACAGCCGTCACTGCGTTTGGACTGGCTGACGGTACCGGGGGCAACTGCACTTCTCTCATCAACCCAAGCAAGGAGTGCCGCCTCCCAGCAGAGGGTATCCTATCCTTCTCCGCAGCGGTTCAAGCCTGCTGCTGCTGGGCGAGTGTGCGATGTGCTGGAGGCGGACATCCTGCCTTGATGGTCCGCTCATTCCCGGACCCATGTGAACACGCTGGTGGTGGCTGCGCTGCTGGGGCCTGTAGATAGATAGATATCGTTGATTGGTTCGCGTGGTCCAAAAATCAAAAGGGACCGCTGCTTGCGCCCGCTGGTTCCAGAGGTTTCCAGTTTCCCTCCCAGTCATAAAATTCCAGCGGACGGAATGTTTTCTTGTAGTCGTAATGGCTGCGCTGGACCGTGGCGTATCCCGGATAAAGGAAGGTCATGCCTTGCGAGCCAGCCCACTCGATTTCTTTGAGAAAAGTAAAGGTGCCTAGGCTGCGATCGCGGAATTCCGGATCAAACATCGCATACACACTGGATGCTGATATCGCGCCTGTGTCCAAATAGCTGACGGCGATAAGCTTGCCGCCGAGTCTCACCTCCACGCTTAGACAGCGGCAAGGCTTTATCGCAGGCTCGCTGGAAGCAATGAATGTTCTGAGAGTTTCGGGAATGTTAGAAGTGAATCTGGCCTTGTGCTTCTGAAACATGGTCTCCCGCAGCGGATCGACGCAGGCAGGCACGACGCTGACTTCAGTATCGTCATTGGCACGCAGCACCCGGCGCTGATTTTTTGTCAGGGTGAAGCGGTCCAGCCTGATTCTCAGTGGCTGTATGATTTGGAAATCACCAGACTCCGTCTGGCTGTAACTATAGCGGAAGAAGTCTGGCCCAAAATGACGCCAGCCCTCCGCAAGATAGCTATCCAATTCCTCAGGAGTCACCACTTCCAATTCCATTTGTCCGAAAACCGGAGGCGGTCTCATGGCAGGGCCGCGTGAATCCGGATAAACTTCCGCGGGACGTTTACGTTTACGGGCACACTCACTATGAAGCGCGTGGCTGAGTTTTCGGTGACCGTATAGCCCGTCGGGACCCAGCCACTGAGCGGTGTGGAGGTCTCAGCGGAGAGCACCACTGATGTGAAAGTGTTCCGGGGGAAGGTGACTGTCATCACTGGACCGGACCGGACCGCTGTGAGCTGCGGAGAGGAGGTCCCATCCAGCGGAAGGGTGCCGCCGGCATACTCAAGTAGATTCGCATTGCCATCGCCGTCGGGGTCCGCATCCCAGCCACTGATCAAAGGATTTGACTGTTGTGCCAATGAAAAATTTACCGCCAGCCATGCATCCTGAGGGCGTTGGATCGTTAGGGTGACCAGAGCTTCATTCGAGCGTCTTCCTGCGGCGTCGGCTACCGTGTAGGAAAAGGTATCGGTGCCCCATGATCCGGTATGGGTGTAGGCTGCGCTGGCCGCTGGAGTGAAGCTAACTGTGCCGCGGGCGGGTTGCCGCACCAGCTGGATGCTGTTAGGATTCAAATTTGACTCCTGATCAACATCATTCCCCGTCAAGGGAAACGTGAGGGTTGTGCCAGCCAGCAAAGTAGCGGCATCATTCATGGCGGTGGGCGGGCCATCTGGAGGCTGCGGAGCGCCGGGAGCAGGCCACGCGGCTGGGCTGAGTGAGTTGATCCATGCCCGTACGGTCTCCATGCCGGCGGCATCAATCCTGTTTTTGGCTAGAGGCGGCATGGCCTGGGCTCCAGTCTGGTTTGATCTGATGTAGAGAATGGAACGCCCAGGATCATGCGCCCGGACGGCGGCCTCGCCGGAAATACCGTAGCTCTTTTTCAGGGCTCCGTTAATGATCAATGCCGACGCCAGCGGTGTCGTGAAGCGGGCATCCCAGTTGGCGTTAGCGCCGCCGGGCCGGTGACAGGCCGCACAGTTAGTATCAAGGTAGGAGCGGGCCCGCAGTTCCAGTGATTGGCTAAGGTCCAGTGGGTCACAGGCCCGGGGGGCTGCCTGAATGACGGCATCTGAAGGCGCAGGATTGAGTATTCCCAGGGACCGCAGCGTTTTCAACTGGTGTCCACTGCGGCCTGTCACGGGATATGTTAGAGAGGTTCCCAACTGGTGAGTGTTACAGCCCAGCACGCTTCCGGTGTTGGGACTGTGGCACGCGATGCAGTCGCTGCGGGAAGGAAATATCCATTGCTGCATCCGGGCCCCACCGCCAGTTGCAGGAATCGTAAAATCCCTGGTCTCCGCGCCAAAAATAAGATCCGCATCACCCCCATCCACTCTCCAGCGGTAGGTCAGACCGTACCAGCCGGCGGTACCATTTACCATGAAGCGGGTCTCCAGCCGTTTCGTCAGGGCGGGGTTCGAGTCATCCACCGGCAGATCAAACTGCTTCATAAAAACTGTGCCCTCAGG
>JAYVJI010000252.1:0-3947 GCA_043769435.1 Verrucomicrobiota bacterium | reverse complement strand
CGCGTGGACATCATCACCGGCACGCTGGGAAAGGCCCTGGGCGGCGCCAGTGGCGGCTACACCAGCGGAAAGCGAGACATCATCGAACTCCTCCGTCAGCGCAGCCGGCCCTACCTTTTCAGCAACACCCTGGCCCCGGGCATCGCGGCCGCGACGCTCAAGGTCCTGGAGATTCTCCAGCGCAGCTCAGAGCTAAAAGACCGGCTCTGGGAAAATACCCACTACTACGTCGCGGCCATGCGCGCCGCAGGATTCCAGATCGCTGCAGGAGATCATCCCATCGTCCCCATCATGTTGGGAGAAGCCAGCGCCGCCCAAACCATGGCCAGCAGACTATTGGAAAATGGCGTTTATGCAGTCGGCTTTTTCTTCCCTGTTGTCCCGCAGGGCTTGGCCCGCGTGCGCACGCAAATCAGTGCGGCGCTCACCCGCGATGACCTCGACATAGCAGTCCGCGCCTTCAGCGATTGCCGGTAGTCACGCGCTTTGTGGCGGGCGTGGCGCCGGACGTGGTTGAATCCGCCGCCGTCGCGTACGTTAATGGTTAGGATTTAATCCCGCACTTCCAGTCGAGGATATCCACTGGCAGCAGCCCGCTCCGCGCTTGTATTGTATTGTAAGATCACTCCGTGAATGCCGCCCACTTCCGCCGCCCTCTTCAGGTGGCGATGCAGCGAATCAGGGAGTCTAAGGCTAAGGCTGCTCATCGTAAGCCTAAGAGTCGGAGAAATTCGGACGGTGGAAGCACGGTGATCCCGAACTCGGATGCTAACTTTAAATCCTTGCGGTTAAAGGTAACGATGTGGGTCGCCCCCGGGCTGCGTGATTGAGTTAGGGTGAGCGTGGAAAACCGCGGCCAAGCGGGGGTTGCCAGCCGCGCCTTGGTTCGGCGGTTTGCGCTAGGTCCACCTCGGGGAGAACGGCGCTGACCTGCCCCGGGCAGGCAGAGCGCCGGATAAAGAGTGAATGTCGTTGCGGGAGTCATTGGTGGAGAACTAGCTAGCAGCTACCGTGACACGCGGAGCCGTTCGCTGCAGCGCATGGTTAGGCGTTTGCGGTTCAGTCGGAGAGACGATAACGCCAGTAATCCGGGTGGCGGCTGTGGTGCTTGAATGCGAGAATACGAAGGTGGTCGGGAAGGACGCGGTAGTAGATCGCGTATGGGAAACGGGGCATGAGATAATGCCGGACATCCGCCTCAATGATGCTCCAACGATCGGGAGCCTCCTGAATGACTGCGATGGCACGATCTGCTGCGTCGAGAAACTGAGCACCAAGCCCCCGAACTCGCCGATTGTAGAACCGAGCCGCCTTGATGAGTTCCACCTCGGCATCGGGATGGTAAATCAGTCGCATTCGATCGCGCGCCGAGCCGCCTGCATGACTTCTTCGTGCGTGCGGCCAGTGACTGCGCCGGAAGAAAGCTCGTCATCGCGGCAAACGGCTTCGCGAACTGCGTCGCGCTCATCGCTGTCAGTCAACCCGGTGTCGATGCTCTGCCAAAGCGCTTGGGCAAGGGAGACTCGATCAGGAAGCGGGAGCGCCATTGCTTCGGTGGTGAGTTGCTTTGTGGACATGCCGACAGAATAGGAACTGAGATGGTCTCGGTCAACAGAAGGCGCGAGCAATCGCCGAACGACCTAAGCGCTGGCAGCCTCCGGGCGGCGCAACGCGTGGAACGCAAGGTGAGGGTTCGAATTAAGGAGAGTCATCGCAGAAAGGAGAGAGCCCGGAGGCTTGCCAGCCGCGCCTTGCATGAGGAGTCAGTCAACAGAAAAGTGGCGCTCACGCCGGACTGTTTATCCGAGTTCGGTGAATTGTCGAGGAACGTTTCGGGGGTGGTTGCTTTCTTTCGCGGCGGGAGTTCCGGCGGATGGTGAACAAATGAGATACAGGCCGCCACCAGCAAAGAGAAGCGCGCCCGAAGCTATTTAGCTCATGAATGAAACCGCTCTTTAACGTAGGCATTCATCTCGCTGAGTGGAATCTCCTGTGATGAATTTCCGCTTCGCGCATAAAACTTCTCAACGGGCTGGCCATTCTTGTCCTTCACCTTTACGATGACAGGAGCTTTCGCTGCTCTGGTATCAACCTGACAGACTTCATGGTCTTCGAAATAATGAAATTTAATAAGGCGAACCGCTGTTGCCTGCCACGAAGATCGACAAGGCAGCTTGGGGGTTGGGCAACGACTCCAGCTATGCTTGGATCAAGCCACAATTTCCCGCAATCGTCCAATGGCTCTTTGGGCCCTTGCGATATCTGGAAGGTGCCCGGGCAGGGCGTTCAGAAAATCGGCGTCTCCTAAAAAATAACGTAGTTTTTCTTTCAGCCATTCGCGGAGTTCCGGCTGCGAATTTTCGATCTCACTGCCGGTCCCCACACGTCCGTCCAAAACCGCAAGTATGTCCTCGATATCTTTGCTACTGGCAAAATTTCCCCTCCGGCCATCGAGGAAGGAATTGATTTTAGTCGCCAGATAAGCCGGAGCTGAAGCGTGCCAGACGCCATGCGTGCGCTGTGCGCTATTGAGAACCTCGGAATACCATTGATCGGAAAAACCTGTTATTTCAGGAACAGGCGGCAGAAACTCCACAGTCTCGTTTCCGGGCCCCCAAGTAAATCGTCCTATCATGGTTCGCTGCTCATCAATGACATCCCTGAATCCGGCCTGCCTCAAGGCAACTTCAACATGGCAAAAGTCCATCCGGTTACGAACTTGAAGGACCAGATCGATGTCTTTGGTAGGCGAGAGCGTATGAACATTTGGATCTGTCACCAAAAGCCCGACGATGCTGCCGCCCACAAAAACCGGCATGGTGGATGCCCGTTCGTCATCCCGCAAAAACGGCGGCACGACATACAATCGAGTGGACCGCAACGCCTTGTCGATTACTGGAGTCAGCTCGCGCATCAGCTCCACGCATCGTTCCGTCAAAAGATTCATGAGGCGACCCTGTGAATGATGGAGGCCGATAAGCGGCGCTCCAAGGCTTTCCTCGCTTGTTCTGCTGCCCGTGCTCCTCCGGTCCTGATCACGTCGAGAATTGCCGCGAGAAGGTGCAGTTCGGAATCGTGAAGACAGGCTTTTGGCAACGCTGGGTGCCATGGCTCCAACGAAATTCCCGTCACCGTGCCATCATCAGTAGGCCAGACGAGGGATGCCCCACCGCGCACCATATCCAGCTCATCAGCCGCCACTGCCAATCCCGTAGGCAAACCCAACCTCACAGGCCCCTCCTTGGCTGGCCAGACGAATTTCAAACCGTGGATGCCAAACTCAATCAACGCTCCCCGGCTAGCTGCGTAGTTTCCTATCACTATCACATTGTTGGGGTTCGACCATCCGGCTGGCTGGTGAGTTAGGAAGCCACTGAAGCCAGCCCGCTTCACGGCCGCATGGGCATCCGAGGTGCTTAAGCCGCAGCTTTCCGCCAGTTGCTGATACGAACACTTTTCGCGGCGCATCTGGAGCACCGCAATTTTTAGGCTGATCAGAAAATCTTGAGGCTTGAGTTGCATGTCTTCGGAAGCATTCTATATTCTTGATTCAAGAATGTCGAACGCTTTTCCAAGAATTACCAATGAACCATGGCAGCGCCGGTGGCTTTTTCTGGCGGACTGGGAAAGCTCATGGGAGAGCGGTTTTGTGGGATTCACCGGAAGCGGCCCCGCTTCCACGGCTGCCATGCGCTCCTTGATCGGCGATAGAGCCGGACCAAACCCACGGTCCTTGGAGCAGATTTTTGAGGATTCGGCATCCAACCGGGCTTTGGTGCTTTTGGGACGTCCTGATGCAGGAAAGTCCCACGAGCTGCGCCTTTTTCAGCAGGGATTGCCGGGATCTGTGCTCGTTGAAGCGAAAGAAATAGCCGAGGCGCTGCCGCAGCATTTGGATCGGGAACTCGGCGACAAACCGCTCGCGACACTGATTTTCGATAGCCTCG
>JAYVJI010000251.1:0-2466 GCA_043769435.1 Verrucomicrobiota bacterium | reverse complement strand
GAGGGCCAGCGGCTCCCCCCTATCATTCCCGGTCAGACACAGATACTCCGTGTCACCAAGGTGACGGATAAGATACTGGAAATCTCATGGGTGGAGGGCGGCGGAACTCCCGGCAGTGCCCCTCGAAAAATTCAAAAACGCATCGATCTTGATCCCAAAGTGGCAAGCCTGCTGGCGAGTGCCGAAGGAGCAAACATCTCAGAGAATCAGCTCTACTACACCGACCAAAAGGGACAGGCCATCATTCCGCTCAAAACAGACCTCATGAATCCCACGGACATCATCGATTCGCTGCCGCCAAATGAATCTGCCGACGCCTCCGCCCTGACTTCCGAGGAGCGCGCCATGCCTGATTCCCCGCTGAGCCCACCAGCTCCGGAAGAGCTTCCTCAGGCGGATGCCGGGGGCTCAGACACCCCGCCGCCCGCCCTGCCGGATCCAGAAGACAAGGTTATTGCTGATCCGGATGCCGGTCCCCCTGAAGAGGCCGGGATAAAAGGCCCGCAGCCTGGAAACTGATAGCATACTGTCTGACCGTCTTATGAAAATCATCTATAAACGTTCCCCTGCCGGCTTCTCGTTGTTGGAGCTGGTGCTTGTCGCAGCAGTTTGTGCCATGATTTTCAGTGCGCTTGCGCTGGCTTACAGATCAGCATCGATCAATCTGCGGAGAACCTCGACTTATCAGACCGTTACCTTGAGCAACCCGGTCTCTTCCAGTTTCTTTCCTGGAAGCGCCCCGGCCAGTGTTGATTCCTATGTCGCCCCTAATTTTGGAAGAAGCACCGTCGCAGATCAGGCCCGCAATATGTTCATGGAAGACTCCGAGAAATCGATCGCAGTCTTTGCCCTTCCGCGGAAAGGCAGCCTGAATGCCATCCGGCAGCGGACACTCTCTCTGGGGACCTATATGGCGCAATCCCTTGATACGCCCGCTAAGTTTCTGGAGTGTCTCAGTTCGGTCCCTGCCACTGCTGCCAATGCCGCGGTTTTCACCACTTATCGGGGGGCTCCGCCTGAGAGCACCGGCAGCGGCCCCTCCTTTGGCTATCTCACCAACGGGACGATATTTTGTCTGCAGCCCAGCGGCAGTGCTACCCAGATGTGGGTTCGTGCTGTGTGGGAAATTGATTATGTTCCTTTTACCGATGCCACCGGGACGCCTTGTCTCTACGCCACTGTCCGCAGGTATGTGAACACAACGCTGACATTTTATTACGATATCGTCTTCCGGAACAGCACGCTCGCCCAAGTGGGCGTTCCTTTCGTGCACTTCGAAAGGAGCGCGCGTAATACCGTAACAGAGGGAAATGCTAATTTCAAACTCGCTAGGAACCAGCCCTTCTACATGATATGGTGGCCTGATCCCTCCATGTCCGGCATCAGCACAACAGCCACTGCCGCTACCTACACTGGCGCGCGTGCCTCCTACTGGCGCAAGGAGGGGCAGACTTCCTCTGTCATCATAGTTCCGCAATACCCCGCCCTCTAACTGCTTTTATTCTTATGCGGACCATTTACATACATAAAAAGCCCCATGGCGGTGCCATGATAGCTGCGCTGATTTTCTCCGGCATTGTGGCTGGAGGGTTTGCCGTCTGGGTCAATATGCTCTCCCAGAGGGCCAGAACCGGTGACTTCGCAGAGCAGGCTGTGCTCCGGCGTACTGCCATATGGAATGCCAAAGCCTCTGCTAGGGAATATGTATTGGAGCGGGTCGCTGCCTCCTCAGCTGATGGCGACGGTGTCGCTTTCGATCCCGCCTCGGGAATGGGTAACATCAATGTTTCCTCATGGAGTGGGTATGCCATGCAGGAAACCACCCGCTACGCTGGATTAAATGCTTTTTCGCCGGCATGGGACTATCCCTACTCAAAGGTGCTTGACACCACTGTAGGCTTCAAAGGCCTCACGTTTGCTGTGAACAATATCACCGGGGCGGATACCGCAAACTATTCCAATGAAACCACGTGGTACCGGACATATGTCAGAAGCCGGTCGCTGCCGCTTGGCGGGTACCTGCTGACCATGCACCGTCCGAGGGTTTTCAGCGCCACCCCGAATTCCATCACCGGGAATATCCGCGTCAATGGCCACGTGATGCATTTCATGCCTGAAACTGCGGCTGTAAACTACACCGCAAAATCCGAGCGGTTTGCAGCTCCCGATACAGGGACTAACAACATCCGCCCAAAAGATATCTCCGGAGCTGACCTGCCAGTCACAAACATGGCATGGACACCAGTTACCAGTGGCTACGTGGACGGCGTTCTGGATTACACCGGAAAGCTGGCTGTGATCGACGAGACGGGAAATGCCGGGAATTCGCTCACCAGCCGAGTGGCCTCCACTACCGGAGCTATCAACGTGACAGGCAATTCCGCCACATCAGATCCCCGTGGACTGAATAACAATGGTACGGGAATACTCACTATCACACCCACCCTTGGACCTGCTTTTCCTGCT
>JAYVJI010000250.1:0-1947 GCA_043769435.1 Verrucomicrobiota bacterium | reverse complement strand
CTGGTCCATCGATTGGAGGCCAACCCATCAGTGATCCAGACGCTGGTTGTAATACTGGCTCAGTGAATAACATGGTGACAAACACGGATCAGGATGGCTCATGCGGCAAACAGACAGGCAGCACAGGAGCTTACGATGGCGATGAAGCCTGCAACGACGGCAATTCCACAGTGAATGATGTTGACCAAAACTGCCGAGTCCTAGCGAGTTACGACAAAGACGAAAGCTGCGTATCCGCCAATAATCCAGGTAGTCAACCCGATGAAGCTTGTGGCTACCTCAACGGAGGGCAAAGAGATGTGGATCAACACTGTTACAACGCTACAGATCCTGATAATAGCTATTCCTGACCCCATGAACACTCAATATCATAACAATTCACAATTCCCTGATCGACGCAGTTACCATGTATTTGCAGCTGCCGGTGGATCCTATCTTTTCGATCGGTCAACCGGGATAACCGCGGCAATATCAGACGATTTGGCGGAAAGTCTGGCGAGTGGCTGGGAATGCTTAGGGTCTGATCCTCATTTTGACGTAGAATTCAATAAACTGTTAGGCGGCCTTCGTGCTCAGGGATTTTTCCAATATGTGCCAGTAGATCAAGCTGAGCAGGAAGAACTGTTGGAAGGACTGTGGAGGCATAAGCCGCGGCGCATTCAGCTCCTCATGGCGCAGGGGTGCAACCTTGGCTGCCGGTATTGCTATGCTTGGCGGAATGGCTCCAACCAGAAGGGCACGCTGATGCCCTTTGAGGTGGCAAAGCAGTCGGTGGATTTCCTAGTAGAACGGTCTGGGGGGCGGCGGGACTTGTAGGTGACTTTTTTTGGAGGTGAACCGCTGCTGAATCTAGAGACGATCCGCGAAGTGGTGACCTACTGCCGGGGATTGGGAAGAACGGGTCCAAAGCGCTTTACATTTGAAATCATCACCAATGGCGTGCTGCTCACACCGGAGATTACGGACTGGATGGTGTCCGAGAAGTTTCTCCTGATGATCAGCTTGGACGGGTGGGCGGAAATGCACCGCTATAACCGTCCTTCACTCACGAAGTCAGATGACCACGCGGTGATCGTGAGACACGCCCAATACGCCAATGAGCAGTATGTGGCGAATGGATTGGGAGCCGTAAAAATACGGGCGAATCTTACGGACAAATTCCACGATACGCAGTCGGTTTTTGAATATTTGCGCTCCTTGGGGTTTTCAAACATTGGAATGTCGGTGATCGAACCTCTGCCACACGGAGACAATTCCCCGTCTGCGCTATCCGAGGATCAATTGGATGCGCTGATGGAAGAGCACCGGCAGAATATGATGGTGGCGCTCGAGCAACTGGAGCGCGGGGAAGATCCGGGTGAATACGCGGTCAGGGAGATCAGGAAGCGGATCTCCGCACCGGAAACGCGGAGAACTAAAGGGGTGACGTGCGGGGTGAATCGGAATACCACCGTCGTAGATAACAAGGGCTTCATGTATCCCTGTCACCGCTACGAGGGCATGCCTTCTTACATTATGGGCAATGTCTACACGGGAATGGATAAGGCGGCAGTGATGGACTACTGCCGGAAGGTGAATGGCAATGCGACGAACCGCTGCCATAGTTGCTGGTTGCGGGATTATTGTGCCGGAGGCTGTGCTTGGCTGCTCTCTGCTAAAGACGGGACGATTCATGATCCCACGGAACGGGAGTGCGACCGGAGGAGGGCTGGTATGGAATCCGCCCTCTACATGAGACAACGGCTGAGGGGGGTGAAGCCGGAGTGGTTCCAGAAGGAGGAAAATGACCAACTGGCTGCACTTAACTTATTTAGTGAGGAGGCCGCCGATGAGGCGGTGGCTGCTGGGAGTTCTTCCTGCGGATCTGGTTGCGGAGACTGTGGCAGTGGATGTGGCAGCTGAGCGGTGGGTTGGAGGTATTCGGGGAAAGAGACGCCTGCTCCTTTT
>JAYVJI010000249.1:0-1698 GCA_043769435.1 Verrucomicrobiota bacterium | reverse complement strand
GGCAGAACTTGCGGGCATCGCCTCCGATGTAACTTTTTTCAGAAATTTTGCCGGATTGGACCCAAAACGGCGCATTAGTAGTTGGGGCCGGAATTTCCCGGCTGCCGAAAATACCCCGAAACGCGGAACCTCTTTCCGCGAATAGGGAAGCGACAGCGCCACATTCTCCTCAGATACCCACTCTCAACACACACCCATGAACACCCGCCACCTCACCCTCGCCCTGCTTTGCCTCACGGCCTCTCTGGCCCGGGCCATCACTGTCACGGAGTCCGCGGACTTCCCGCAGTTCCATGATGCCGCGAATATCGGCACCTTCACCTACACGCTGGACCCGGGGACCAATACCATCTCCGGCACGGCCACGAACCCCTCCGATCAGCAGGACAACTTCCGCGTCGTCGTGCCGGCGGGGAAACGCATCTCGCAGGTCACGAAGACGAACACCGCCGGGCAACCCGTCAGCGTGGGGTGCAGTTTCAATCTGGAGACCCTCACCGGTGCGGGCACGGCCACGTTCCCGGGTATTCAGGCCAATGGCGGCTCGCCTTATCCGCTGAACGCCGGGACCTACAGTGGCCGGGCCTATGCCGATGCGTTTTCCAATGCATGGTCCTTCACCATCACCGTGGTGGATGCGCCGGAGCTGGCGGCCTACTGGGATTTCAATGCCCCTCCCGTGAATGGCGTGCTGGTGGACCGCCGGGCGGGTCTGCCGGCCCGGGTGCTGGGCGGGGCCGTGGTCAGGGCGGACGGCACGGGGAAATCCGGCTTCACCGGCGACCGGTCGGTGCGCTTTGGCACCGCGCAGCAGCGGCTCCAGGTCACGGGCGCTTCCGAGGCGGCCTACCTCACCAGCATGGCGGCGCAGGATAAAATGAGCGTCGCCTTCTGGGTGAAGCAAAACCTGCGAGGATCCACAGCCTTCCAATTTGATGCCCCTGTGCTGTCCCCGGCGGACAACCGGAACTTTATCTGTCCACGCTCCCTTGAGCGACCAGAAGATCTACTTCGACACCGCCGGCTGCTGTGATGCCACAAGGCGTCTGTTGATTGCTACTTCCGGCGTGACGTGGACGAACTGGCATCACTTTGCCTTCGTGAAGGATGGCACGGACAAGCGCCTCTACCGCAATGGCTCCCTCCTCGCCTCCGGCACGGGGGCCGTCACCATCGCCCGGGCCATGACCGAACTCTTCATCGGCAACAATAAGCTGCTTACCACTCCCGTGGATGGCGACATGGACGAATTCGCGGTCTATACCGGCGCGCTCAGTGCGCTGGACGTCACGCTGCTCCAATCCCAGTCCCCCACCGCCGTCTCCGCGCTGCCGCCGGACTCGGATGGCGACGGGCTGCCGGACAAATGGGAACTCCGCTACGCCGCGAACCTCACCACCTTCACGAGCGCAGCCGCGGATTCCGACACCGATGGCCTCTCGCACGCCTCGGAACTCGCCTACGGCCTGAACCCCACGGTGGCGGATACCCTCGTCGTCACCACCCCCGCGCTCACCGGCGCGGGCTCGCTGCCGCAGCTTCTCACCGACGCCGCGGCTGCTCCGGGGCCGAATGTGATCTCGTTTTCGCCCGCTGTGTTTAATCCTAAAAGGGAAAGTGATCTACTGGTCAAATCGTCGTAAGTGACGTAGTTGTAAGGCCATGAACGCAGTTCTGGCCCCGCTTTCCACTCACCCT
>JAYVJI010000248.1:0-3112 GCA_043769435.1 Verrucomicrobiota bacterium | reverse complement strand
TCCGCTACTGGCCTTGCAGTGTCGGCCAGGTCAGGGACTTGCACCCTGCTGTTCTGATGCGCTCTCAGGCGCACGAGCGCGGACTTCAGTCCGCTTCAGCCTGCGACAGCCAGAAGTGCAGGAAATAGCCCGAAAGCGTCCAGGGTGCCGGACCATGCAGCGGGATAAATCCCGCGCTCCGGGCCAAAATGAGAATTGCTGCCCCAATGCTCCGGGCGAAAACTGTCGCGACGTTCCCGGCCCCGGTTGGTGGAACCCACGGCCAGCCCGGGGAGCTTAACAGACTGCTCTGTTAGACTCCCCGGATGGACTGGTGAGGTTAACAGGATGGTCTGGTGAGGCGTACAGGATGGTGTGTTAAAGGCCCCGGACCGTCTGCTGCCCTTTACAGCATGGTCTGTTAGACTCTCCGCGTCGTCTGCTGCCCTCTACAGGGTGGTCTGTTAGACTCCCCGCGCGGACTGGTGAGGTTTACAGAGCACTCTGGTGAGCTCACCAGGGCACAGTGTTAGACTCCCCGCGTCGTCTGGTGAGGTTAACAGACTACAGTGTTAGACTCCCCGGACCGACTGGGGAGTCCACCAGACTACCCGGAGAAACCGCCTCTACAGCCCCGCCATGCTCCGTAACTATATTCGTGACAATAGGATGGATAAACGAATGAACACATGGGGACCTCCCAATCACCGCCACGAGCCGGGTGGCCCGGCGGGCGGGACGGGGGGCGAGGCCACGGCGGGAATGACTTTCCGGCGGCGAAAGAGCAGGAGAACACCGCACAGGAGCGCTGCAAAACAAGCAGCGGTTCCGGTGACCCACCCGATACTGATTGCCCTTTCGCTCGAAACGGGGAGGGGCATGCCAAGCAAAGCATCGGCATTGTCAACTTCATGGACAGAGGGGCTAGCTTGCGGACTCTGGGAGGCCGGAATCGCCGTGTGGGGTAACGGAAGTGAAGCTGTCGCGCCATTATTGGGCTTCCGAATAACAGGGTTGGCTGCGCTCGAAACCACATTGGAGGGAGTGGGGCCAGCTTGAGGGCCGACGATGCGAATCATGGCAGTACCGGATTGAATTGGCGCAAAGGCATCTGCGCCGCCCCAAGGAAGCTGAATGGTGAGGGACAAGTTGTTAGTGCCAGATGGATCAAGGACTCCCGGGGACAGTGGAATGTTAAAATCTGTGTATGCTTCGGGCCCTTTCGGAAGAATCCTCCGCGCCGTAACAAAGTAAGTTCTTGGTCTGGAAAGTTCATATTTGGTGTCCAGTCGCAATCTGTAGTCTTGCGGTTGATCCGGACCAAAGCTTTCCAAACCCAAACCGTCCGAACTGATTATTCCAGGTCCAAGTGTCGGCTCTTTGGCGCTCAACAAAGGAACCTCTTTCCCGCTTTCATCCAAGATCGAAAAAGTGAAGCTCTCGGCAGCGATGGCCGATACGCTTACCAAGCGGTTGCTTGGCGCATAACTTACCAGTCGCAAATGGGCAACGATTGGCTGACCCGCCGGGATCGCCTCAGATTCAAAGTTGATCCCAAGCGCAAATTCGTTGAATGGGTGGCCCCACAAAAACTCATCAGTTTTCCCGCTCTGATCAACTTCCCGTGCAGGCGTCGCATCGTGAAGACCTCGGCCTTGATTATGCGTTGGTTGGCCGAGCGCGGACTGCGTTTCGAAGGCGGCCGCCAACAAAAATGCACCCAACTTGAACCTGGTCTTGGAGCAGCTATTTTGCATGAGGAATGAATACCCGAATTTGGCTTGGGGTTTCTTGACTGCTATGGGAAAATGTTTCCTGGTACGGGCGTTCGAGTCATGCTCGTGGCGTCAATAATTGTATTAGTCCAGACAGGGTGAGTGATGGTATTGACATTCATTGAAGTAATCACAGCATTTGTTGGATTGGATAGCAACGAGAGCGAGCCAGCCGCATTAGTCGCCAGCCCACTCCACTGCCACGTAAGTAGTTTGATCGGCACGTCAATTGAATCATTGCGCTGCGGATTGAACATCAAATAGGTGATGAATGAATCACTCCGGTTGCAGGCAATTTTGTAATCTTCCATCGTGTTGAATGGCCGATCACCACTCAATAAAACAAATCCGTTTGTAGTCAAAAAATTTGTGCTTGGTCCGTAAGGATAACCTCCGTCAAGCCCGTAGCCCGTGTATTCGTCAACAGTTCCATTGGTGTATTTGAATCGAGTTACGGTCGCGAGAGTTTGGCAGAGGCGCCACTGACTTTCCACCTGGAGTCCATTGGTTGCAATAGCGCCAATGAATATGATTCCTGGCGAATTGGAACCGAATCGAAGTGTTCCCATGCCAGGCGGCACACCTGATGGCTGTACCGCTGCGACATCAGCATGAATAGTGCTGACAATTCTGCCGACGAAATCCGCCTTTGGCCGATTAACGATGAAACTGGCGGAACTGGACAGCGTGAGCCCGGCAACGGTTGCATCGCATTTGACGGTGCCGCCAGCGAGGGCATCGACCCAGCAGAAATTCACGTTGGATGTGGTCAACATCCATGAAGGCACCGGGATCGTACGTCCGTCGTAGGGCAGCGTTATAAAGTTGGAAACGTAGGTGGGCGGGACCGTCCAGTTGAAGTTGGTCAGGACACCGCCGGTGTTTCCGGTCTTGAACTTGCAAATAAGGTCAATCCTTTCCCCTATCCACACGACGTTTGTTTTCTCCGTGATGTCCTCGTAGCTGCCTGACTTCTTCATGAAAATCCTGATCTTGTCATCCTGCGGGATCTGCGTGCCCGCCTTGGCCGGGGCGGTGTCGGCGGTGAAGAGGACGGTGGTCAGCAAGGTCGCGCCCACCGGCACGAGCTTGTACATCACGTAGTTTTCATCCAGGGTCACGCCGAGGATGCTCATCTTGGAGTAATGGACCGGGCCGTCGGGGATGGGGTAGAAGCCGCTCCACGCGGGCATGGGCAGGGGCACGGCGGGTTCCATGCGGTCGGAGTAGAAGCCGTCGTAGTCATGGCCGATGGTGTAGCCGTCCACACTGGCCCAGCCACGGAAGAAGCTTTGTTCGCCGGGGAGGGCGCGTCCGCCCACGCGGTATTTGGTGCTGCTCTGGCCCAGGCCGGTGAA
>JAYVJI010000247.1:0-9313 GCA_043769435.1 Verrucomicrobiota bacterium | reverse complement strand
GGCGGAGCCTCTCATGCGCCGCTCGCTTGCCATTGATGAAGCCAGCTTCGGCAACAACCATCCCAACGTCGCCATCCGCCTCAACAACCTCGCTTCATTGCTCCAGGCAACGAACCGACTGGCGGAGGCGGAGCCCCTCATGCGCCGCGCCCTTGCCATGGATGAAGCCACCTTTGGCAACGACCATCCCAACGTCGGCATTGAACTCAACAACCTCGCTTCGTTGCTCCAGGCCACGAACCGACTGGCAGAGGCGGAGCCTCTCATGCGCCGCTCGCTTGCCATTGATGAAGCCAGCTTCGGCAACAACCATCCCAGAGTCGCCATCCGCCTCAACAACCTCGCGCAGTTGCTCCAGGCCACGAGCCGTCTGGCGGAGGCGGAGCCGCTCATGCGCCGCGCCCTGGCCATTGATGAAGCCTCCTTCGGCAAGGACCATCCCAACGTCGCCATCAGCCTTGCTGTCTTCGCACACTTGCTCCAGGCCACGGGCCGTCTGGCGGAGGCGGAGCCGCTCATGCGCCGCGCGCTGGCCATAGATGAAGCCTCCTTCGGCAAGGAACATCCCGACGTCGCCAGAGACCTCAACAACCTCGCGGGGCTGTATTACTCCACGAGCCGTCTGGCGGAAGCGGAGCCGCTTATGCGGAGGATGGTGGGCATTTTTGGGAACTTCACCGACCAGACCGGGCATCGGCATCCGCATCTGAAGGCGGCGATCGGCAACTACGCCGGCCTCCTTATGAAAATGGGGGACACGGAGGCGCAGGCGCTGCAGAAAATCGGAAAGATACTGGCGCCATTGCAAAAGAAATGAAACGCGGACTCAGGTTTTCCGGGGCACGGCGCTCGCGGGTGATCTCCGATCATAGACTTTGGAGAAATGAGGATGATAAAACTGGAAAAATGCACGCGATTCCTGAAAGCAGTCGTTAATATACTGTCTTGCAGACTCTAAAACCAAGACTCAAAGCAGCACTTTCCTCATCCACACATGAACATGGCGGACTTAAAAGCTATTCTGGAATATCGATACGCATTTGTGTTCAAGAATGACATCCTTGCTTTCAGAAAAATCGTATATGTGTTTAGGAAACAGCTCTCTGGTTTCAGAAAAACAGGATTCGTGTTCAGGAGCATTGCTTGAGGGCTAAGGTTTTAGGTGTTTGGGTTAAGGTTTTTATTATTAAATTTCTTCAGACAGGAATTCGTGTTCCAGAAAAAGCTCTTCGTTTTACAAATATTAGCTTGCGTTTCCTGAGAAATTAGATTTATGTCTGCCGTGCAGTGATTTGTTTCCTGCCGGAGCCGGGTGGCTGCGGGGAGGATCAGCGTTGCGTGCATCCCATTCCAATCCATCACTCCTATGGCCGAAAAGACTTTTATTGACCGTCATGCCCGCAGTTTCTCGATGCGGGATTTCACAGCGGGGTTCAGCCCCGTGTTTGCCCCGGCGGATGCTTCGCTGACGGCGGCGAATTTCGGGACGTTTCTGGGGACGGTCGGGACGCTCAATACCAATATCCTCGCGCAGCAGGGGACTTATAAGACGCAGGCGACGTCGCGGCTGGCTTTGCTGAAGACGATCCTGTCGGCGACGACGCAGGCGCTGGCGCGGCTGAAAAGTAATGCGGCCTGGGGCGCGGAGTTTAAGTCGGCGAAGCAGGTGGCGGACAAGTTGCGCGGCAAGCGTCCGGCGAAACCGAAGCTGCCGGAGGAGGGGGAGCCGCCCGTGGAGGGGAAGAAACGGAACTCCGGGGAGCAGGCCTATGCGGAGGCGGCGGCGCTGTTTGAGAAATTCATCGGCATCCTGACGGCGACGGCGGCCTACAGCACGGGCGTGCCGGCCGCCATCAGCCTGGGGACGCTCAATGGGCAGCTCAGCGGCTTCAAAGGGCTCAACTCCGGCCTCTGCACGCTGGCAGCGACCATCGTGACTAACCAGAAGAAGCGTCTGCAGTTGTATTTTGAAACCGGCGGGCTCCAGGAGAAATTCCAGTCGGTGAAGAATGCGGTGAAGTCGCAGTACGGTCAGAACGGGCCGGAGTACGCGTCGGTGAAGGGCATCCGCTGGTAGGACGCGCGCGGGCTGCACGGCGTGAGGGAGCGCGAAGATTCCCGGAATTTTTCTGATAAATGCCCGGGCGTGGCGGCAAAGAGGACTGGGGTCGGTGTGCAATCCGGCCTCTTCCCTATCATGAAACTCTTCGCTCCACTCTTCTGTTTCCCGCTGCTCCTCGTGCCGGTGCTGTATGGCCAGGGGGTCATCAATACCGCCACGATCAACAGCACTGTCACCATCACGAATCCGGCGGGGGCGGTGAAGAACCGGCTGCTGGCGGCCGGCGGCCCGCAGTTGCGCAGTCATTATGTGACTGCGGTCTCGAATGAGGTGTCGCCGCGCGTGGCGACGGCGTCGCAGGTCCCGACTAGCACGACGGGCAGCACGCTGCCGCTGCCAGTGGATGCGGTGGGGTCGCCGTCCTATCGGGTGACGCAGCGGGTGGACTTTGAGGTGTGGTTTGAGCAGTTCTACTGGCCGCAGTCAGGGCTGATCCCGGTGGTGCCGGCGGGGACATCGGCGACGGGCGTGAGCGGCATGGTGAGCATCGTGGATTTTCAATTCGGCGCAGCAGTGGCGGGCGGAAGCATCCGCGCGTATCCGGCGGGGATGCCCGGGGCGACGCTGGCAGTGGTGGGCAGTTTGCCGGCGGGGGTGACGCATTGCGAGTTTGTGGTGCCGGTGGGCGTGCCGCTGGTGTTGGAGCTGGGCATTGATATCGGCAGCGGCGGGCGGCTAGGCTCGGTGCGGCGTCTGGCGCGCACGGTGACGACATGGAATGCGGGCGCGGGCGTGCCGGCGGATCAGATTTTCACGGTGCCGGTGAATGTGGCGGACGCGAGCAGCATCGGGTCGGTGAAGGGTGTATTCGATGTCACGGGAGAGACGGAAGCGCTGCTGAGCACCGCGCCGGGGGATACGTTTAACGGCGGCTACAGCGGGGTGAATGCGATCTTCGCCAGCGGGCTGGGCGCGAACTGGACGCGGCGCGCGCTCATCGGCGGCGCGCCTTCGTCGGGGCAGTTCGTGCTTTCCAATTTAACATCGTCTGCGTCCGCGGCGGTGAATGATCCCGGGAGCTTCTACGCGCTCCAGGGCGAGGCCTGGCTCCAGCGCACGCTGCCCTCGGGCACGAAGGCCGCACAGTTCTTCCGCACAGGCGAGTACCGCCCCGCGCCGGCTATCAATGTGCCGGGCGGCGGCACTGGGAATGAGGGCGACGCGCTCGTCATCGCGCCCGGCGATGTGCGCGGCACCTGGACGCTGCAAGGCCCGCCCACGGAAGCGGGCCGCCCGCCGCTGCTCGGCAGCATCCGCACGGATGCCGACGGCGATACGAACAACGATGGCTTGCCTGACGCCGCGGGATTCACTAACCCTGACAACTGGCTGGCCCGCTCCGCTATCAGCATGAGCGGCACCACCGGCGCGGCGCTCAATGCCTTCGCAGCGCAGTTGCTGGAGCGGCAATGGACGGAGCCGAATGTGACCGCGGAGTATCAACTCGCGCTCGGCGGCACCGGCAGCGCCACTTCCACCTGGACCGCGCCCGCGCTGCACTTCCAAAGCACGAGTGCCAGCAGCGCCAGCGCCGACGTTTATTTCAACACCGACTACACGCTGCGCGCCGCCGGGGCCGCGGATGTCATCGTGACTGCCGGGGCTTCGCAGACGCAGAATTTCTCCATCGGCATGGGCGAGTTGTGCCTCACCGTGCGGCGAGCGGCGGGCTCTACGACGTTGCTCTTCCAGCCGGAGATCCGATACTTTGAAAACGGCCTGACAGGTGCCCCTGGCAATGAGTGGACGGTGGAAAACATCCGCGCGTTCGGATTCCCCACCACCGATGCCGCCGCCGCCGCCAGCGCCACGCTGCGCACGGTCTTGCCCGCGGGCACTTACACTATCAGGCCCGTGGTCGGCACGAAGTCCGCAGGCGGCGCGCTGGGCGCGGTCTCCATGTTGCCCTTCACCGTCACCATCCCGGCGCGCGGCCGCGTCTGTGTGGACAATGGCGTGGCGGTAGCCGCGACCATCCCAGCGTGCATCGGCGCGGCGGGACGCTTCGTGAATGGCGCGGTGAATAGCGACGGCTCGCCAGTGACGGCGATCACCTTCACCGTGGATGGCGGCGCGCCCGCAGCCGCGACGTTCGTGCCCGGCGTGGACCCCGCCTACAGCTTCACCATTCCCGCCGGCCTAGCGCCGGGGAATCACATCATCACCATTACCGTCACCACAGCGGACGGACGCACTGCCAGCTTTTCCCAACAAGTCCGCGTGGACAATGTGCCGCCTGTCATCACCTGCCCGGCTAACATGGAAATCTACGCCGACTATCTGACTCCCCCGGTGGTGAACTATCCGTCGCCGGTCTTCTCCGACGACTGCGGCGCGGTGAGTGTCATCTGCTCTCCTCCCAGCGGCTCTGTCTTTCCATTCGGCACCACGTCGGTGCTCTGCACCGCGCAGGATGCCGCAGGGAATACGGCGGGATGCTTCTTCAGCATCACCGTCCATCGCCCCTGCCCGCCGCCGGTACGCAGCCACCGTTACTCCGCCGCCTCCGGCACTTACTTCCGCTACACGGATGTGAATGACTGGCACGACAGCACCGCCATGACGATCACCGCATGGGTGAAGCGCGAGAGCACCGGAGCGTGCGAGACCATCATCGCGCAGAACTACCAGCAGTCGTTCTGGTTCGGCTTCTGCTCCCCTGCGGGAAATCTGCGCTTCTACCGCAGCGGCGGGGCCTCCGCTGATTCCACCGGCACGGTGCCCGCTGGCCAGTGGACACACGTCACCGTGATCTATGATGGCTTCTTCGTCGCGTTCTACCTGGACGGCGCGCCGGCGGGCCTCCAACCGCTGGCGAATAGCGGGCCTGGCACTTCCGATCCCATCACCATTGGCGGCGACTTCACGGAAGGCTCTTACAACTACGGCTTCACCGGACTGCTGGATGAAATCAAAATCTACGGACGTGTCCTCGGCGCCCTGGAAATCCCCCAGAGCGCCATGAACCAACAGACCCGCACCGGCTTGGACCTTGAAGCCACCTTCGGCGCGGGAGGCAGTGTGGAAGACCTGCTCTCGATCGCGCCGGCTTCCGTTAGCGCCATCAGGCCAATGCCGGAAATAGAAGGCATCCTGCCGCGCTACATGGTCGTGCCGCGCGTCACCGGACATGCGCCCGGCGTGGACGGCGAAGTGAACACCGGCTTCGAATACGCGACCGCCGATAAGATGGTCATCCGCTACCGCGATGGCGCGAACGGCATCCAGGACGCCGTGGCCTATTTCAAATACCAGGACGATCCCGGCGACCGCGCGCTCTACATCGGCGTGAAAAACGTCCGCAACGTCATCGCTCCCTGGACCCGCGCCCAGTCATGGGTGGCCGTGCAGGTGGATGAGAATCCTGAGACCACCGGCCCTCCACCGTTCGCCGGGGCCACGGACTTTCGCTTCAACTCCCGCCGGCTGGACGGCAGCATCGGCGTGGTCCCACCCACGGGATTCGAGCGCGGCGATGGCGCGGGAAATTACGGCCCGCTGCCTCCTGGCGATCCTCTCAACTTCGCGCCTGCACCTTTCGGCCTGATAGGTGCCGGCGGCGACACCGTGGAATTCCGTTTCGATCTCAGCACTCTGGGCGGCGACTGGCGGAAGGAACTCCGCATCGGCCTCTCGCATCACTGGATCAGCGGCATGGGCGTGGATGCGAATGGCCCGATCGGCGCGGCCTTTGACCGCCCCTGGTCGTGGGCCGACGTCAGCTTCTCAGGCCAGTTGCCGGAGCTGCACCATGCGAAAACAGGAGACACGATGTACTTCGAGTGGCTCGACCCTGACTGTCACTACGTCCTCGAATGCAGCCCCACGATGGAGCCATTCTCATGGGCACCCATCCTCGCGCCACGCTTTCTAAACCACCGGGACGACATCCTGCGCGCCGCCACCTTCGATACGAACCTGCACCGGCGGAAGTTCTTTCGCCTGCGAAGGTAGCCCGGGACGAGGCGCGCTTCCCGACTGGCGGCAGGATTTAGATCCCTCCGCGCGACGACACGGGACTTGCAGTCCCGCGAGGCTGCCGGACAACATCGCTGCAATTCCATGCCGTCGCTCCACATCCCCGATCACGAACTTCTGCACCTCATCGGGCGCGGGAGTTATGGGGAAGTCTGGCTCGCGCGGAATGTGATGGGCACGCTGCGGGCGGTGAAGATCGTGCAGCGGGCGTCGTTTGAGACGGAGCGGCCGTACGAGCGGGAGTTTGAGGGCATCCGAAAGTGCGAGCCGGTGAGCCGCGCGCACGAGGGGCTCATTGATGTCCTGCACATGGGGCGCGTGGATGCGGAGGGGTTTTTCTATTATGTGATGGAGCTGGCGGATGGAGTGGAGGAAAACGCGGACACCTACCGCCCGCTCACGCTGAGCGTCCGTCTCCGCGAAGGCCCGCTACCGGCGGAGGATTGTCTCGCCCTCGCCCAATCGCTGGCCGGAGCACTGGCTCATTTGCATGATCACGGGCTCATTCACCGCGACGTGAAGCCGTCGAATATTCTCTATGTGGGCGGGCTGGCGAAGCTGGGCGACATCGGCCTGGTGGCGGAGGCGGGCGCGTCGCGGAGCTTTGTGGGCACGGAAGGCTACGTGCCGCAAGAGGGGCCGGGATCGGTGAAGGCGGACCTCTTCGCACTCGGCAAGGTCTTGTATGAGGCGCTCACCGGGATGGACCGGACGAAGTATCCCGATCTGCCTGACAACTGGGCGCAGTCGTATGAATTTGATCAGCGGCTGGAGTTGAATGAGATCGTCCTGCGCGCGTGTGAGGACGATCCGGAGCGGCGCTATATGAATGCACGGGAACTGCTGGCGGATGTGGCGGCGGTGGCCGGCGGTCGGTCGTTGCAGAAAATGCGGAGCCAGGAAAAGCGGCTGCGCGCGGCGAGAACCATTGGGGTCGTGGCCGCGGCGGTGGCGCTGGTGGCGACGGGCGCGTTCGTCTTTGCACAGCGGCAGGCGGCGCATGAACGGAGTCTGCGCGAGCGTGCGGAGAAGGCCGAGCAGGCGGCGACGACTTCCAAATGGGAGGCACTCTGCGCACACACGCGCGCAGCCCGGCGCGACATCGCCGCAGGCGCGGTCACGTCGGCGCTCCAGGCGGCGAGGGAGGCCGGGGCCATTCGCCCATCCGTGGACTTGCGGAGCGACGCCGCGTTCCTCCTCAACCGGCCCGATCTCACACCGCAGGCAGACTTGGAAATTCCGGTCAGGCTGCGCGAGCAGTTCACCATGCTCGACTTGGATCGCCGGCGTGCGCTCTTCTTCCCATACATGATGAACACGCCGCCGGCGGAGCGTCACGGACTGGCGGAATGGCGCGCCCTGGATCACTCCACCGCCACGCCTCTCGGGGAAGCGTTCGCCCGCGAGCACAGTTGGAATTTTCTCCTCTCCGACGACGCGAGGTGGCTGCTGGACGTGAATGCCACGACCGGCCTCTGGAACATGCAGACCGGGCAAAAAACCGCAGCGCTCCCGCCTGTCGTGGCACAAGGGTGGCCGCAGTTCACCACCGCCGGAGAGATCATCCGCGCGCGCCCGCCGTCGGACCTCGTGTGGTTCGATGCGGCGACGGGCGCGGAGAAGCGGCACATCACGGTGCCCGACTGGAGCGCGCAGGAAATCAGCGCGAGCCCTGACGGCAGCAGCATCCTCCTGCGCGATGGCGACAAAGGAATCCACTGCATCAACGGCGCGGACGGCACCAAGCGCTGGCTCGTGAATGGCGGTCTCACCTGGCCGCCGGTGTGGAGTCCCGACGGCGCGCGCTGCGTGGCGCTCGAGGGTGCAGCCACGCGCGTCATCAATGCCACCACAGGCGCGCGCCGTAGCGTAGCCGACGGGCTGTGGGAACTGGGCGGCGCGGAGTTCGCCTTCGCCAGGTCGCGCCATTTGCTGGTGAGTTCCAGTTGGGGCGCAGTGACGTGGGTGCATGACATCACGCGCGGCGTGCCGCTGCTGCGCATCGCTCACGGCGGACGCGCGCCGTCATTCTCCGCCTCACAAAACCTTTTCGGTCTGCACGAGTGGTCATTCCAGGGCGCGCGCGTCTGGGACTGGCATCCGCGTGCCGCGCTTCACATCCTCGGCAACACCGGTATGCCCGTGCGGCTCTTCTTTTCGCCGGAGGAAAAATGGCTCGTCTCCGCCGAGGATGACGCCTACCGCTGGTGGAGCCTCGCGCCCGTGGACGACGCCGCACCGCAGGTCGTGCAGAAACACCCCAGCGCGCAGGCGCTCCTCTTCGCGCCGGACGGCAAGTCCGTGACTCTGCTGCCGGCGGACGGCGCGTTCACTCATTTCGTGCCGCCGGAGAAGTCGCTGCCGGCAGAGGACTATCGCACGCCGCTGGGCGCCGGACAGTTCGCCGCCAGCGCCGCGCAATCCGCCGACGGCAAAGTCCGCGCCGTCTGTGGCGCAGGCCCGTGCGCCGTATGGAAAAACGGCGCACTGCTCCCGCCCCTCCCCCCAGAGCGCCGCACTGAAACCCTCGCGCTCAGCACCGACGGCACGCTGCTCGCCACCGTCAGTGTCACCGGCCAGGTTTATTCGGCCGTCGTCTGGAGCCTCACCGGCAACACCGCGCCAGCACTCCTTCACGAATTCCAATTCCCCGCGCGGAAGATCTCCTTCAGCCCCGACGCCCGCAGGCTCGCGCTCGGCGCTGAATACGAAAATGCCGTCGTTGACCTCAGCAAAGGAGCTATCGCCGCACGCTGGCCCGCGGTGCGCGGCGGCGGCGTCACTTTCAGTCCGGACGGACGGCTTCTCATCATTCAGGAAACCTACGAAGACCTAACTTTCCTCCGCACCGGCGACTGGGAAACCATCCTCCGCCTGAAGTCCCCGGTCGAGGAGCACCTCGTGCATCCCGTCTTCAGCACACAAGGCCGGTGGCTCGCAGCATCTGGAGCGCGTGGCGAAATCTACCTCTGGGACGTCCCCGCCCTGCGGCGCAGTCTTGCCGGCATGGGGCTGGACTGGAAATGACTAACGCACAAACTGAAACTCCGGCAGCATGAGGAGAATCCACAGCGCGTCCTCGATGGACTGCTGCGTGGGCTTTTCACCGAGAGTGGCGACGAGAAGAGCGGATTCTTCGGCCGTAGGCGGGCGGGTCAAGGCACGCAGACAAAGGTCGCTGGCAAGTTCCGCCGGAGTGGCTTTCGAGGAGGA
>JAYVJI010000246.1:0-4716 GCA_043769435.1 Verrucomicrobiota bacterium | reverse complement strand
GAACAGTGAAGAGCCGCCTCCGCCGCGGCCTGCTGCGCCTCCGCCAAATCCTCCAAAATCATGATTGATCGCGAATATCTCGAACAAACCGGCCTCCATGTCATGGACTTGCTGGACGACAGTGAGCGCACCGCCTATGAGCAGGAGCTGAAGGTGAATCCATCCCTGCGCAGCGCGCTGCGCGATGCAGGCGAGCAGGTGGCAGCGGTGGCTCTGACGGCACCTCAGTATGAGGCCCCAGCACATCTCCTAGCACAAATTGAACAGCGCGTGCATCACCCCCGCACCGCCACGCTGAGGCAGGGAGTCTCCCGGCATTCACTGCTGAAAATCCATCCCGCATGGGCTGCGGCTGCGGCTCTGGCGCTCATGGCCGGAGGGATGGGCATTTCTCAGTGGCGCACCGCAGAACGGTTGCGGGAACTGGAGGCGCGGCTGCTTGAAAAAGAATCCGGACCGGCAGGCGGCGCAGGCCGCAGCAGTGTGGCCGGAACCAGTGCGCCCGACGCTGCCGACGCGCTCCCGTCCGCCCCCCCGGGCAAGGCTCCGGCTCGCCAGGGGGACAAGAGCCTAGTCCTCCGCTCAGTGGGGTTGCCAGCGGAAGTGAAGCGCGAACTCGACCGGCTGCGCTCGCTGGAGCGGAGCCTCACGGCTTCCCCTGCCGGCGTGGCGGACCTGAGAATCATGGAACTGCGCCCCCCTGGCAGCCCGCTGCCGGCGCGCACAGACCGGAATTTACTCTCCTCGAAAGTAGCTGAAGCAGTCTCCGCTGCGCTCTCCGGGACCCATGCGCCGGGCGACGGCAAGGAACCACCACCGCTGCCACCGGAGCCTGCTAGAGTCCGGGGCAAAGGCTCCGCCCCCACCAACGACATCGTCATCGAAGGCGGCGGAACCGTGAATATTCCCGGGCTCAACCTTCATCCGGATGCGCGCGTGGTGCATAAGGATTTCCCGGGCCCTGCGGAGTATGCCCGCTACGGTCTTACGCCGCTGGAAAATGGCGCGGTGTGGGACGGGCACGGCAGCCTCTGGTATCCGCAGGCCGGTGGAAAAACATGGCTCGGGCAGCGGGCGCCGCAGGGGTTTATCCCACCGGATCCTGATGAGCCTGGAAGCGTGGCCGCGCCCGGGATCAGGCCTCCACCGGCAGAGACGTCACCTCCGGCGGATGGGCCGCAGCATTCCCAAGAACCTTATGCGCTACCGCTCACCGGCAAAGACGGGACCGGGATGATAGTCACGCAGAACCTCCCCGCGCCGGCAGCGGGACAGGGATATGCGCTGTGGAGTGTGGGGGAAGCGGATCAGCCGCCGGTGCTGCTGGGCTTTTTACCGCCCGGCGAAAGCAGCACTGGAGTTTTTGCCTTCCAGCTTCCGGAAGGCACGCCGCTGCCTAACGGTTATCGCATCACCACCGAACCCATCGGTACCACCACCCCCGGCACCCACATTCTTCTGGAAGGCCCCTGAGCGAATCCATGCGGGCATCTCTGCGGAACTGGTCCTGCCTAGCTGCACTCAGCAGTACGGCCGCACTGTGCCATGCCGGTATGCCTCCGGTGATCACGCGGCATCCAGTGCCACAGCAGGCGCTGGCCGGTTCCAGCGTCTCCCTCATTGGTGGCACGTCAGACGTCGCTGCCACTTTTCAGTGGGAAAGGGATGGAGTGCCGGTGGCCGGTGCCACCGCCGCGCGTCTGGTGCTCCGCCACTTGATGCCCGGCGACAGCGGGGACTACCAGCTGATCCTGTCCAACCGGCAGCCGGAAGCCGGGACTCCTGCGGCAGGAGAAACCGCCAGCCGGATCGCGCGGGTGGATGTCATCATGCCGCTGAGCACAGCCGGCAGGACGGACCTGACATTCAGTGATTCCCTCCCGCCGAAAAGCAATATGCGGGCAGTGATCGCGCTGCCCGGCGGCGGGTGCCTGACGGGAGGTTCTCAGCTAATAAAGCTGCTGGCGGATGGAGTGCCGGACGCTTCCTTTCCTGCGGGAAATCTCAACCCTAACGGTTCCATACGCACGCTCGCTGCTCATGGTGACGGCTGGTTGGTAGGCGGGGATTTCACTTCCTACAATGGCCACGCCGCCCAGCGGATAGTGAGGCTGACGGCGCAGGGCGACGTCGATCTGAGCTACCGCAGCCCATCTGTTAGCAGCACCGTGCGGGCCATCTCCGTGAGTTACGGAGCAGCATTTATCGGACTTTCCAGCGCGCCCTATTTGATGAAGCTGTGGCCGGATGGAACCGCAGACACCGACTTTCAAGCCGCGGTCAGTGCTGCGGGGCTGAATGGCCGGGTCTCAGCCCTGGCGGTTCAACAAGACGGACGGATTTTGCTGGGCGGGGCGTTCCGCGCCTTCCCTCCTTGGCCCTATGGCGGCCTCGGGCGGCTGCTGGCAAATGGCCGTCCAAATAACACAGGAATTGGCGCCTTCCGCCCTGTAGAGATCGATGCCGCCAGCGGTGAAGTCCAGGCAGTGGCGGTCCAGCCTAACGGAAGAGTGCTGGCCGGTGGCTCATTCATCAGCGCCGCCGGGCAGACCCGCTTTTACATGGCGAGATTCCTCACTGACGGAAGCCTGGATGTTGGATTTGACCCCGCTCCGGGCGATCCGGTCTACGCCCTCGCAGTGCAGGACGACGGTAAGATTCTCGTCGGAGGAGACTTCGCCCGCATCGCCGGTCAAAATGTGCGCGGCCTGGCGCGGCTCTCTGCTTCAGGGGCCATCGACGGCGACTGGACCCCTCCCGCGTTTGATGGCCGGATCGCCGCTGTTTCCATCCTGTCGTCAGGCTCCGCTTTTGCTGCCGGAAACTTCGCGCTGCCGCACAGTGGAGTTGTCAAAATCAGCGCAGAGCCAGTTCCCGGCGCGCAGGCATGGCCCGCCATTTCCCGCCTCCTAGAAAGTGGGCAGCCCGCGCTCCTGACTGCTCCGGTAGCCGCTGATCCCGCTTCCACCTTCTCATGGCAGCCACCTGCTGGAACACCCATCCTAACTACTTCTCCGATGCTGGTTGTGTCCTCCGTTTCTCCAGCAATAAATGGCCGCTGGAACATCAGCGCCATCCCCTCCTCCGGCCCCTCTGTCCAGTGGCCACAGGAGATCACAGTGCATGCCTCCTCACCTGGAGCCCGCCCCGTTTTCAGATCAATGCCGTCGAACCTTCCAGCCCCGCTGCCTGGCTTCGGGCCCACCGGCTTCAGTCTCCCTATGCCAGGACTCCTAGCTGATGAAATCACCGTTTTGTTGGATCTGACGCATAGTGACATCAACGATCTCAGCATTGTCCTGACCACTCCCGGAGGACTGCGCATCCCGCTCCTCGAGGCAGGCACCGTCCGCCGCGGTTCCCATCTGTCATTCACTCGTTTTGTTGACGCTGCTCCGCTATCGATCACAGAAGGCAGCGCCCCTTTTGCCGGATCATGGAAGCCCGGGGGCACCGCCCTCCTCGCTGCTGCGCGGGGAACTCATCCTGCCGGCAACTGGACCCTGACCGTTGATGATACCGGCGCTGACAGTGTTAGCGGGACCCTGCGCCTAGCCTCTCTGGAAATCCACAGCCCCGCACCGGCCTTCACCTCATGGCTGGCAGCGCCCCCTGAACCCCGCCAGCTTCCACTGCTTTCGCCGGAGGGCATTCGCGTCCATCACTGGCCACCGGGCCAAGGTTCCCAGATCACATACCAGTCCAGCACTTCCCTGAATGACTGGCTGGAAATCCCAGCCACGCGCGTCCGTCAGGAGCCCGACCAGTCTAGGCAAGCCTACCTGCGGATACCGGATTCACCTGCCTGCTGGTTCCGGGCTGTCTCCCGTTAGGATTCTCTGTCTCCACAAATTACCATTTTCCGCCAGCCACGCGGGGGGGGGGCGGAGCTTACGGCGGTAAATCGGGAGTTGGCGGCGGATGGCACGGCCATGAGGAAGGCTGTTGCGGTGGCGCAGACGCCGTGTTTTGAACACGTCTCAAATGAACAAACTCTCCCACAACCTCGCTGCCACGTGGAGGAACTGACCTTCCACCGGAAAACGGTGGAGCCTACCAATACTCCGGCCGTCATCGACCGTAATCGCGCTCTGCTGGAGCGTGCGGAAGGCTATGTCTACAAGACGGCAGGCGGGCATGAGTTGGGGGCCTATGTATTCAGCCCGCCGGGCTCCCCACCAGCCGCTGGATGGCCTGCGATGCTTTATTTCTATAGCAGCACCTGGGACAGTGGGCTGCTGAGCCAGTTCGCTCCCCATGCCCTTTATTTTGCCAGCCGTGGCATGGTGGGTATCCTCATCGACTACCGGGTAGGCTTGAGGCATGGAGCTGTGCCTGCCGACGCGATGGCTGACGCCCGCTCCGCTATGCGCTGGGCGCGAGAAAACGCGGCTGAGCTGCTCATCAACCCCGAGCGAATCGGGGGCTGTGGCGGAGGAGCCGGCGGGCACGCTATCCTCAGCGCCGCCATGCCAGAGTTACTGGCTGATGACCCTGCGGACAATAAGGAGGTCTCCTGCATCCCCGCGTTTCTGGCGCTCTTCAGCCCCATCACCGACACCTCGCGATCCAATGGCTGCGGCTTCGAGCGCTTCCCCAACAAGAAAGCAGCGGCCCGGGCGAACCTCATGAAATACGTGCGGCGGCGCATGCCTCCCACGCTTCTCATTCACAGCACTGGTGACCGTGTCGTGCCCTGCGAAAACAGCCGCCGGT
>JAYVJI010000245.1:0-2484 GCA_043769435.1 Verrucomicrobiota bacterium | reverse complement strand
TGAGCCGGTTTCCCCGCTGGAGGATGCGCATGGATGCTAGGGTTGGCTCTGCGCGGAGGGCATCCAGGCTGACAAATGCGGTGAGGTCTTTGTGCCATGCTACGTCGATCATTATCCAAATGGGCTTTTCAGGCAATGCTTTGGGATCAAAGTAGACATCGCCGGGGATGAACTGGGTGGGATCGGGATAGGGCTCGGATGTGATGCGCAGGATTCCTGCAATGCCGGGCTGGGGGCAACTGCTGTGATAGAAGAGGCCGAGGTCTCCGGGCTCCATGTTGTCCCGCATGTAGTTGCGCGCCTGATAATTCCTCACGCCGGTCCATGGTTCACGCTTTTTTGCCTTCAGATGTGTGAAGGAAAACACGTCCGGTTCTGATTTGAAAAGCCAGTAGTTCATGGTGAGGAGCGGCGGGGACGGCGGGCGAGGACCGCCCTGAGGAGTGGGGCCGGGATGAGGTTGAGCGCGAGGCGTGTGGCTTTCACCAGGGTGCCGGGGAAGGCGCGGGCGCGGCCTGCCAGCAAGGCCCGAAGCCCGCATTCCACTACTGCGTCCGGAGTCTGCAGGCCATGGCGCCCGGCCATAGAGAAGCCTCCCGCGCGGCGCGCGGTCTCTCCGAAGCCTGTCTTCACTGGACCAGGGCAGAGCGCGGTGACATGTATGCCGTGTGGCCTTAGCTCCAGGCGAAGGGCTTCACTGAAGCGGGAGACATAGGCCTTGCTGGCTGCGTAGACGGCGAGGTCGGGCATGGGTAGTTCTCCGGCGAGGGAGCTGACATTCAGCATGCCTGATGGCGCGTGTGTTTGCAGATCCGGGAAGAAGAGATGTGCTAGATGCGTCAACGCGTGGATATTGACATCTAGGATCGCTGCGGAGCGGTGCCACGGCCCGGAGGCGAACGCCCCGTAGTCACCGAGGCCGGCATTGTTGATGAGAATATTCACGCGCAGGCCCATGGCGGCGACTCTGGCAGGGAGCAGTTCCCGCGTTCCGGCATCAGAGAGGTCACAGGCGATCACGGCCACGGTGAGGCTGGGCCGGTCTCCGCGCAGGGATTCCGCCAGTGCGACCATCTCCTGTTCCCGTCGGGCGATGAGCACGAGGGCGCTGGCGTGCGGGGCCAGCTTCCGCGCAAAGGTGGCTCCCAGACCGGAACTGGCTCCGGTGATGACAGCGGTGCAGTTTTGAAAGGTGAGGCGAGACATGGGCATCAAGGCGGGAGGCGACCGGAGCGGTGTCTGGAGCCTCAGGTTTTCAAATTCAAGGCCGACCGGCTAGGGAGTTCACGGCACGGCAAATGTGGAAGTGGCAGAGCATGCTGAGGGCAAAGGAAATCAGTCCCGCGAGTGGAACGACCATGGAGGCTAGGGAGCTGATGCATGAAGCCAGAAAGATCCCGGGCACCATCACCGGAAGTGATGGTCTGCCGGGTCGCGGGCCTTGTGTGATCCGGTTCCACTCCTGTGACCACTTGTGATAGGCCACGAAGAACCAGTAGAAATTGAAGAACGGAATGAAGAGAAATCCGACAGCTTTGGCCGGAGTGGTGAGGGGTTGACCGGGCTGGATAATGAGCCATGCCCGGTAGAGGTAGACGAGGCCTAGGCACGTCGAAATGAGCTGTAGACCGAGGCCAGCATAAAGCCAAGCGGTGCCAGCTGGATTCAACTGGCTCAAGTCCGGCAGCCGCGGGGGATTGGCCTCGGAAACGCTTTGGAACACCTTTAGCAGCTCTGACTTTTCGATCCCGGTGGTGGAGACCATCAGGGCTATCAGGCTGAGTGCGAGGAGCACAGGGAAGTGGCAGCGCTTCACGTTGCGGGCATGGTCATCCAGCGCGGCAGTCTCTGTGAGGCGGCTGTGGGGTGGGGCATAGAGAGTGTCTGCCTCCGGAGGTTCTTCCTCTGGGATCCGGGGCGGGGCAGGGGGGATCGTGATCCTGGCGCTGACCGGTGCCCATGCCTCCATGCCTTCTTTCCAGACAAGGTCCTGGAGGGCGTCCAGCTCACCGCTGTGGACCAGTTCAATGATGTGATCCACACTCGTGGGACCGAGGGATTGGCCTTTTTTGCTGTAGTAGTATTCTTCCATTTCTGGGTGGAGCTTGGGTTCGGCTTTGGCGCTCTGCAAGCCATGGATAACATCCTTTTCACTGGCTGCGGGGATAGGGGAATTTCGCTTCCAGGGCCTTGCGCAGCGTCTCCCGTGCCTCAACTGTTATCATTATGATTGACCTTAACACTCCCAAGTTTCATGTGGGCCGCATCGGCGGGTGCGACATCGATATCGACGTCGCTATCTTTATTCCGGTGGTGCTGATCTGCCTTGCTAATGTAGATAACGGCGGCATCCTTTTCGGCCTGATGCTGGCGGTCATGCTGTTCCTCAGCGTGCTGCTGCATGAGTTTGGCCACGTTTATGCGGCGCGGGGCTGCGGAGTGCCTTGCCGCCGCATCAGCCTGGGTATGCTGGGCGGCCTGGCC
>JAYVJI010000244.1:0-1595 GCA_043769435.1 Verrucomicrobiota bacterium | reverse complement strand
GGGGACGGAGCACTTCCATATGACCGCACCCGGCGTGCGGGCAGTGCCTGCTCCCAGCGGGTCATCTGCCATGCGGGACGGTAGCCGTGCCGCTACCTTCCCCAGCTTGATAGGAGCATGCGAAATTCAAGCCTTGCCCCACGCAAAATACGCTAAATTTCTCAATTACTCAGCATCTACAGGGCGTCAGGATCCACACCCAAGTCAACGAGTTTTTGACGAAGCACCTCCGCCTTAGCCAGCGCATCCGCCCTAAGGCGCAATGCCTCTTCCTTCAGGCACCGCACGCAAAGACGCTAGGACGCAAAGGGGCTGAAGGAGAAGCGTGGAGGCTTTTTCTGGTTGGCCTCAGCATTGGGTGATTGAGATCGGGCGCAGCGGGGAGGCAGCTTCCTTCAGTAGTGGACAGCCCCCGGTGCCCTGCCACGCCGGAGAGGTGGGCCAAGAAAAGCCGGGGGTTTGTGAGCCACTAACGAACCCTCTGGGGTTGAAGAATAAATCCACTTTTGAAAGCGGCCCGGAATCAGCTGGCGGCGAGGCCTTCCCTGCGGCCTCTGCTGGCTGGCGAGAGCCGGGGAATATTGACGCCTCGTTGGTTGGCGATGCGGAGGGCTTCCATGATCTCGTCCATGTCCCAGAACTGGGTCTTTTCGAGGGTGCCTATTTCACGCAGCGGACGGAGACCTTCTCTGTCGGCTTGCGCCATTTCCGTAAAAGGAATGATGCTCATATGATGTGGTTTTGTTTGTTAGTGTAGACATCAACAATACACGCTGAAATGATGGCTTGCATCTTGTTGCTGGTCACGTTTTCGTCACGGTGGCTTGCGGTTCTGTGACGGAATCGCCATCTGAGAAATTAGGGTGACACTGGCTTGTCAGGAGCAGCAGGCAGTGTAGGGAACTGAGTTACTGACCAATAAATGAAGCGAAAAAACTTCCTCACACTCTCTGCTGCCACGCTCCTAGCCTCATGCGCCGGTCCGGGCGGCGGAATCCCCGTGTCCAGCAGCGGAGGATTTGCGCTGGGAATTGATGTTCTGCGGCGGGACAATTACGCGCTGCTTCGCGGCAGGCGGGTGGGCCTGATCCTGAATCAAACCAGCGCGGACCGGGGCGGCACGGCCAGCCGGGTGGTGCTGCAGCGGGCACTGGGGGCGGGGTTGACCACTCTCTACACTCCGGAGCACGGATTGGATGGCCGGGAGCCCGCCGGCCTGCATGTGACCACACGCAGGGATCCGCTCACCGGCTTGGTGGCCCACAGTCTCTATGGCAGCACCCGCAAGCCCACGCCGCAGATGCTGGCAAACATTGACGTCATGCTCTTTGACCTGCAGGATATCGGGAGCCGTAGCTACACATACATCAGCACGATGGCGCTGGCCATGGAGGCCTGTGCGCAGAACGGCAAGGAGTTTGTGGTGCTGGACAGGCCCAACCCCATCGGTGGTAATCGGGTCCAGGGGCCGCCGCTGGAGGCGCGTTGGAAGTCCTTTGTAGGGCAGATCCCGGTGCCCTATCTTCACGGGATGACTGCCGGGGAACTGGCAAAAATGGGGAACAGCCGGGGCTGGTGGGCTGCGGCGCCAAGGC
>JAYVJI010000243.1:0-2503 GCA_043769435.1 Verrucomicrobiota bacterium | reverse complement strand
CTCTGGAAAAAGTGACCCTGACAGATGCCGGCCAGTCTCCCGCTTTTTCCGGCACAGGTGAGATCCGCTTCGGGCAGGCTGATACCCTGAGCGCTATCGAGCCCTTTCACGGCACCGCGTTGACTGTGTATGAAAAGAGTGCGGTGACCCGGTGCTGGGAGCGCACGGTGATTGATAACTCCTTCAATCAAGGTCATGCCCTTAGCTGGGCTTCCTTTCCTGGACTGGCTGCACCAGCCATCGTGGCCGGCTGGCGCGAGCCCGATCCTGCAGGCCGGTTCGGGATCAGGATTTACACCAGAAAGGAATCCGGATGGGACAAGGCATGGCTCGCTGGTGAGAACACCATGGCCTGTGAGGACCTGCGCGCAGAGGATCTGGATGGGGACGGAACGCCGGAAATCATCGCTTCCGGCCGGGCCACAAAGAATGTCGTGATTTACTGGTCCCAGCCGGCCAAATGACCGTTGCGGAAGCCATTGCTGCCTGGGCTGCGGTGCATTCATTGCGTCGGCACCGGCTCATCGGTGTCAGCGGCGGACGTGATAGCATGGCGCTGCTTCATGCCTTGCACCAAGCGGGAGCCCGGTTAACGGTCTGTCATCTCGACCACCGGCTGCGCGGCGCAGCCTCAGCGATGGACGCGCGGTTCGTCTCAAAAACCGCTGAGCGCCTAGGCATTCCCTGCCTGACGGACGGTGTCGATGTAGCGGCCCTCGGGCGCAGCACTAGGCAGTCCTTGGAAGCCGCCGGACGCAGCGCCCGGCATCGCTTTCTGGCGGAATGTGCCCGGCAGACCGGACTGCGTGAAGTCTTCATGGCGCACCATGCTGACGACCAGGTGGAGACGATCCTGATGCATCTTTTTCGCGGCAGTGCCGGGCTCTGCAGCATGCAGGAATGCTCCCCGCTGAAGGTCCCTGGCTTTCGGTTATCGCTGTCGTTGTTGCGGCCATTTCTACAGGTTTCCCGGGCCGCAATTGATGAATGGATGGCAGCACACCGCTACCCCTGGCGTGAGGACAGGACCAATGCTGTGACCGACACCGTCCGGAACCGGGTGCGGCTGGAATTGATCCCCGCCATCCAGCGGGCCACGGGGCGGGATTTCCGTCCCCCGTTGCTGCGGGCTGCGGCCATCGCCGGGGAGGAAGCCCTTTTCCTGGACAGCCTCGCCCGGCCCTTCGTCGTTCCTGAGCTTGCCGTGAAGCCACTCCAGCCGCTGCATCCCGCTCTGCAGCGCCGCATCTTCCGGCTATGGCTGGATCATCACCGGGTGCCTGATGCCGGCGCTAGGGAAATAGAGGCCCTTCTCAAGTTGCTGCAGCCGGGAACTGGCCCGTCACGGATTAATTTGCCGCGCGGTCTCTATGCAGAGCGATCCGCGATGCTTATTGCCATCAAGTAAAGCCACCGCCGAATCCGTCAGGCGAAATTGCCGGGCGAAATTGCCGGGCGGATCCGTTAGGCTACCCGCAAGGCACAGCCTTGCCTGCTGCGGTGTAGAGAATAACGCCCTTCACGGATGCGGGCTCCAGACCCGTGATGAGGGCCAGCGCATGACGATACGCGCTGATTTGGCTGCTGTGGGATGCTGGATCCGGTGACGGTCTGCTGTCCGTTTTATACTCTATCACGGTGGCCTGGAGTGCCTTTCCGTCCTTATACTCGATGACCACACGGTCAAAGATTCCGCTGGTCCACTCGCCGCAGATGACCAGTTCATAGGCCCGCTCCAGCCATACTTCGGCACTGGTGCCGGAGGGCAGCAGCCACGGACGGAACTCCGGACAAGTGAGCGCCGCGCGTGCTGAGGCGATGGCGGTGGCCTCAGCCTCAGAGGGCAGGGGAAACCTGCTGCGGATGTAGTTTTCAAAAGCGCTGAGGCCCTCCGCGTCTGCCCATGGCACTGAGCCGAGAAGCCGGTGCGTCAGTGAACCGGTGCCCGCAGCCCGGCGGCTGGCAGCGTGGAATGGACCGGCGTCGGACTCATCCTCACTGGGGCGTTTCCGCTGGAGGGGGATGCGCCTCTTCGGAGCATTCGCCCGGAATTCATCCGGCGGCTGGTCCGCAAAAAAATCCATTTGCAGGCTGACTGCACGGGCTAGCCGCGCGGCCTCGGGGAGCTTGTGGGCCTCGTACCAGCGGAGGTCGCCATCAAGGCTGAGCACCGGGCAGGAGATGCCGCCGATAGGCAGCTCCGCAGACGCTTCACCCGCCAGCATAGTCCTGACAAATTGCTTGATCGTGACTGCCTCGCCGCTGTAGCCGCTCTCCGGCGGGAGCAGCAGGTAGTTGGCATAACGGGCCCGGGTGACGGCGACGTAGAGCTGCGCGAAGTGCTCCCCCCACGTCACGGTGTTCATGTGGTCCAGCGCCCGGGCGAGGACTGGCTCGGCCTGAACTATGCTCCTGGCCGGCAACTGCGTGATCCACTCGATGCTGCCCCAGTGGCCGCGCTGCACGCCCCGGGGAACTCTGTTAGGATACATGTATGGAGATC
>JAYVJI010000242.1:0-4844 GCA_043769435.1 Verrucomicrobiota bacterium | reverse complement strand
GCGGTCGTCTCGACCGCGATGAGCAGCGGTCAAGATGACCGCTGGCCAACACAGGCGAGACGCACTGTGTTCCTCTCGACTTTTAAGCACATCACGGCGCGGTCACACCCTGTCGAAGGGTCACGGGTGTGATCCGTTAGTGATGTGTGAGGGCGATGGAAAATAAATCACAAGCCTTGGAAACATTGTGGGCTTCCCCTATTCACGAGACCCGGAGGAGCTTCCTATGATCCCCGGAAGGGCTCTCCATGAGTAGCCGGGGGTGGGCGTGGAATGAGCCCACCTCCGTAACATGCAAAAGCTCACCTCTAAACCGGACCCGGGGCCTCAAAGCGGCATGCGGCCTGTTACTAAGACGCAAAGGAGAGAAGGCGTTGGAGGCTCACGCAAAGACGCTATGACGCAAAGGAGAGAAGGCGTTGGAGGCTCACGCAAAGACGCTATGACGCAAAGGAAGGAAGGCGTTGGGGGCTCATGCTAAGACGCTACGCAAAGACGCTAAGACACAAAGGAGGGAAGGCGTTGGGGGCTCATTCGGGCACACGCTAATTCTAATTCGCGTTCAAGATGAGCCGTATGAGCCAAGCCGGAGGCTTGCCGGCCATTAGCCGGTGGTTGAGCGTAGCGATATACCACCGGGGAGCCCCCAAAGAGGCACCCGCCCATGCTGGAGGCGTGGCAGCCATTCCACGATCGCTGCCATCCCTCCGGGATGGGGGCAAATTCAGATGACGGTTTCCGGTGGTATCGCTGCGCTCAACCACCGGCTAACGGCTGCGATTCCTTCGGGATAGCCTCAGCTTGAACGCGAACTGGAATAAGCCGCAAACCTCTCCGCGCGAGCTGGGGTCAGTGGCCTAGGTAGGCGGCGCGGACTTCGGGGTTGGCTTTCAGCTCAGCGGATGGGCCTTCGAGAATGACCCGCCCGGTCTCAATGACGTATCCGTAGCTGGAGACTTCAAGGGCTAGGTTTGCGTTCTGTTCCACTAGCAGAATGGTCAATCCCTGGGTCTTATTGATCTCGACAATTTTTTCAAAAATAGTTTTCACCAGCAGGGGAGCAATGCCTAGCGAGGGCTCGTCGAGCATAAGGAATGCAGGCCGGCTCATCAGGGCGCGTCCGATGGCGAGCATCTGTTGCTCGCCGCCTGAAAGCGTGCCTGCTGCCTGTGTCTGGCGCTCGTGGAGGCGGGGGAAAGTCTTGAAAGCGTAGTCCAGTTGTGAGGCGATCCAGTCCTTGTCGCGCTGGAGATAGGCTCCCATTTTTAGGTTTTCGAGGACGGTGAGATTGGCAAACACCATCCGGCCCTCGGGAACGTGGCAGAGTCTTTTACCAACAATCTGGTGCGGAGCGTAGCGGGCGATGTCCTCCCCCAGATAGCGGACGGTGCCGCCGGAGGGCCTGACCAGTCCGGAGATGGCCCGCAGGGTAGTGCTTTTGCCCGCACCATTGGCACCGATAAGCGTGACGATGCTGCCCTTCGCCACTTTCAGGGATACTCCATGGAGTGCCTTAATGGCACCATAGGATACGGTAAGGTTTTCGATCTCAAGCATGGGAGGCCTCCTCTCCAGTGGGCACTGCTGCTGCTCCTAGGTAGGCTTCTATCACCCGGGGATCGCTCTGGATTTGCTCCGGGGTCCCCTCGGCGATCCGCAGGCCGTATTCCAATACTGTAATCCGCTGGCAGATCCCCATGACGACTTTCATATCGTGCTCGACTAGCAGGACACTGATTTTACAGTGGTCTTTCACGAACTGGATGAGTCGCATCAGGGCTACTTTTTCTGTAGGATTCATGCCTGCGGCGGGCTCATCGAGGAGCAAGAGTTTCGGACGTGTGGCCAGAGCCCTCACTATTTCCAGCCGGCGCTGGTCACCATATGGCAGGCTTTTTGCCATCTCATGGCGCAAGGGACCCAGCTCGAAGATATCCAGCAGTTCCATGACATGCTTTTCTACAGCTGCTTCTCCCCCGTGAAACCGGGCCCCACGCCAGAGCGCATCGAGCATGCCCCGGGACTCATGCAGTTGCGTGGCGGTCCGGATGTTGTCGAAAACGCTCATGGAACCAAAGAGCCGGATGTTCTGAAAGGTCCTTGCGATGCCCAGCTTGGTCAGTTGGAAGGGCTTCAGCCCGCGGGTGAGTTGTCCGGCGAACCGGATCTCCCCGCTGGTAGGTTGGTAGACCCCGGTTATCAGGTTGAAGGCGGTGGTTTTTCCGGCTCCGTTGGGACCGATGAGCCCCACGAGTTCATTGTCAAAAACCCGGGTGCTGAGGTCCCCCACTGCGGTCAGGCCTCCGAATTTAATGGTCGCTCCGTCCAGTTGCAGGAGTGGCGCGCTCATTTGGCCACCTCCTTTTTCCGGCGTTCGAAAGTGAACAGCCCCTGGGGCCGCAGCAGCATGAGAAAAATGATGAGGAGGGCATAGATGATCATGCGGTACTCCGCCACGCCCCGCAGGGCTTCCGGCATGACCGTAAGGATGACGGCGGCCGCCACTACGCCCGCTGTCCGCCCCATCCCGCCCAGGATGACCATGACGACGAAGTCGATGGACCGTACCCAGTCAAATCCAGTGGGTGAAAGGAACTGCTTGTGATGGGCATAGAGTCCGCCGGCGATGCCTGCGAAAAACGCGCCGGTGACGAATGCTGTGACCTTGTAGCGGGTGGTATCTATGCCCATGGATTCCGCAGCGATCTCATCATCATGAACGGCCACAAACCCTCTGCCGTAGGTTGATTTCACGAGGGAGGTGATGACATAGACCGTGACCGCAGCGAAGCCGAAGGTCCAGCCCAGGGTGGTGTAGTGGGGAATGCCCTTCAATCCGCTGGCTGCTCCCACGGCATCCAGGTTCTGGAAAATAACCCGGATGATTTCCCCGAATCCGAGCGTGACGATAGCCAAGTAGTCGCCCCTGAGACGGAGGGAGGGAATACCCACGAGGAGCCCTGCAAGGGCGGCCATGATACCACCGGAAAGGAGGGTGAGCGGTAGAGACCAAGCGGCCTCGCCGGCAGCGGAGATCATCAGTGACAGCTTACCGGCGGTGTAGCCGCCCACGGCCATGAACCCCGCATGCCCCAGGCTGAACTGCCCGGTATAGCCATTTATAAGATTCAGGCTGACCGCCATGATGATGGCGATGCCAATATCTACACCGAGCCCAACGTAATAGCGGTTGAGCTGCGGAGCAAACCAGGAAACCGCAAACGAAAGGGCGATGGCGATCAGCAGCCAGAACCTTGGGCCGGTGATGCGGGTCATACTTTTTCCACTGTGGCACGGCCCAGCAGCCCCGCAGGTTTGACTAGGAGAATGACGATAAGAATCGCAAAGGCGATCCCGTCCCGATAGCTGGAGAGCCCCGGAATGCCCCCGGCCACAGTCTCCACCAGCCCGATCAGCAAGCCGCCAAGCACAGCGCCATAAAGATTCCCAATACCGCCGATCACCGCAGCAATGAAGGCCCTGAGCCCGGGTTGCACACCCATGAGAGGCTCGATGGCTGGAGCCCGCATGCAGTAGAGGATGCCCGCCACCGCTGCCAGTGCTGACCCCACGCCGAACGTGAAGGAAATGACCCGGTTCACATTCACCCCCATCAATGCGGCTGCCTGTTGATTGAACGAGACTGCCCGCATGGCGGTGCCGATCCTCGTCCTGTGAACTATAAACCACATCAATCCCAGCAAAAGACAAGTAACCAGCGGGACAATGATATCGATGCTGCTGATCAGGAGGTTACCCAATTGGACATCCGTCTGCGGCAGCAGGGTGGGAAAAGCACGGGTATCCGCTCCGAACACCTTTTTGTGCTGCGCTGTGAATTCGATAAAAAGTGATACTCCGATGGCCGTGATGAGCACCGTCAGCTTTGGCCGGGAACGCAGCGGACGGTAGGCCAGAAACTCCACGAGCATCCCAATGGCCGCACAAATCGCAGCGACCAACACCACGAGGAGGATGGTCCCGGTCACAGACTGCGCACCGAATGCCGCATCCATCCTGGGAGCAAGGAAAAAGGCCGCGAAGGAACCCAGCATCAGCACATCGCTGTGCGCAAAGTTGATGAACCTGAGCACCCCATACACCATCGTATAGCCCAGCGCGATGAGCGCATAAATCGACCCTAAGCTCAGGCCGTTGATGATTTGTTGCAGGATAGCCTCCATGTAGCAGCGCGGTGGAACCTGTCAGGGTGCGACCGTTTCCACGAATCTAAACTTACCGTCCTTTATCTGCATGATGGCCGCACTTTTCACTGCATCGCGGCTTGCGTTCATCGTTATTTTTCCGGTCACTGCATCATAATCTTTTACGCCGGCTAGGGCATCGCGCACTTTGGAGCCTTCGGTGGAACCTGCCCGGGCGATGCCGTCGGCTAGGATTCTGGCGGAATCATATCCCAGCGCGGCCATGGCATCCGGTGTCTTGCCGTTGAACCGCTTTTTGTATGCTGCCACAAAGGCCAGCATCTTGGGAGTGCCCTGCTCCGGGGCGCAATGTGTGGAGAAATAGTGCCCCTCCACAGCGTCCTTGCCTATCTCCAGAAGAGTGGAACTCTCCCAGCCGTCTCCGCCAAACAGGGGCAACGTGACGCCTAGTTGCTTTGCCTGGATCGCGATGAGCGCTACCTCTGTGTAGTAACCCGGAACAAAAACCGCATCCGGTCCAGCGCCTTTTATAGCGGTGAGCTGTCCTTTGAAGTCTTTGTCACCAGCGTTATAGTCCAGTTCTGAAGTGATTTCACCGCCGTTTTTTGCGAACTGCTCTTTGAAGAATTTTGCCAGTCCCTTGCTATAGTCGCTCTTCACATCCGTTAGCACCGCGAC
>JAYVJI010000241.1:0-6052 GCA_043769435.1 Verrucomicrobiota bacterium | reverse complement strand
GTGGAAATCATCCACAACCTGTGCAGTGGTTATGGCAATTTGTACAGCATTTTTTCAATAATTTTCATAGAGAGCGGGATTGGCCATGCGTAAGCCCTGCGCGGCGGGCTAGGTGCTGCGGGGCTTGCGGTCTGGGGCTCAGTGATCCTTGGTTGAAAGTTGCTGAACTGCGCGCTCAAGTCGGCGGGAGCGCTCATGCAGTTCACTGAGCGCCTGCTGAATTCGCACGGCCTCAGCCTGGAGCCGCTGATAACTTGGTGAAAGAGGCTGGCTGCGGAGCAACCTATTGGCCATCACGCGCAGGGCTTTTTGGCAAAGTTCTTGTGGGATTCCTGCCTGTCGCATGGCCTCAGCCGCTGTCCTGAGTGTGGCCTCGTGCGTAGGATCCAACCCGGATTTGGCCGGTGCGTCCTGCCTTTCCGGACCGTGCTCCGCATCACCTTGTAAAAGCCGAAGCGCCTCGCTCTCCATTTTTTTGCCACGCTGGTCATTCTGCGGGTGTCTCTTTTCAGGTGGGCTGATCTCGATCAGTCCGTCGAATCCCGGAGGCCGGGTTTTTTTCAAATAGTATTCCATTTGCTCCGGCTCCGGCTCGTCCAGCCACTCCGGCATCTTCCCGGCCTCGATCTTCAGACCGGGAGCCGGCAGGTTTTCGCCATGCAGCAGCTTCAGAGGATCAATGGGATCGGCGTCACTTTTCGGGCCGGCTGGGACTGCATAAGGTGCCACCAGCTTGAATTCAGGTGAGGCCAAGGGAATGGTCTCGCTAGTAGCCACGCCGTTACGACTCCACTTAAGCCTAACGCTGGCGTCCGGTTCCAGGGAGCGCAGTTTTGAGATGAAGTCAGTAGCCTGTCCGGCGGGCTCGCCATTCAGTTCCAGAATGTGGTCACCCTTTTTAAGCCCTGCCCGCTCGGCCGGGGAACCCGGCACCACTTCCTCTGCGATCAGATCGCCCTCCGGACTCACCATAATTCCCAGCCGAACGGGCGCCTTGACTTCCTTTTGAAGCTGCCGGTCCATATCCCTGAGTTTTCTGTCGGACTTTCTAGGCCTCGCCATTCCTTCCTTTCCGGCCTCATCCTTTTTTTCTGGGGTAGATTCCGCCGGTGTTTCACCATGCAGCAGCTCCAGAGCCTTCGCTGCTTCCCCGTGCTTTAAATCTCCGCCGTCCTTACTGTCCTTTTCGGGTTTGCCGTCCTTCTTGCCGGGCTTGCCGTCCTTCTTGCCGGGCTTGCCGTCCTTCTTGTCGGGCTTTTCCTTGTCGGCGTCTTTCAGCATGATTTCCGCAGTGATTTCCTTGTCGCCACTCCGATAGGTGAGCCGGGCTTTCTCCCCGGCAGCGATGCTCCGGACCTGACTCACAAAAGCTTCCAGCTTCCGCACCGGCTTGCCGTTGAGACTGAGCAGGAGGTCCCCCGCTTTCACTCCCGCTTGAGCGGCCGGTAGTGAGGGGTCTGCCTCGGTCACCTTCAGCCCGCCTTCAGCCTGCGCCAATGCGAGCCCCAGCCGGGCCTGCGGCCTCACAGGCCTGTCATCGGTCTCCTTTTCTGGGAGGGCAATCTCGTTCGCCACCATGAATCCGGGACCCGGGAGCACGGTCCATTCGCAACTGGCCGCCGCAGGGCATTCCCCCGGTGCGAGGAAAATCGCGGAGGCTGAACAGGGAAGCGTCAATCCAGCAATACAATTAAGCAGGGCGGCGGATAAAATCTGTCGTTTCATGGGTGGCAGTTGATACATGTTGGATAAAAGCAGGCAAAGCCAGCGAGGGAAAGCGACACGGCGTTTTATATTTGTCCAGTTTTCATGCCTGTATTGCTGGTTTTGCCGGTGCTGACTTCCAAGGTGCGGGACAAGTAAGCTTCGAAAGCTTTTACGGGCGGACGAGTTGGTAGAAGCGGCGGGGGAAGTCGATGGGTTGGTAGATGGTGTATTCGTTGGCTTCGATGACGGCGGGTTCGGTGACGTCGAGCCATGAGCCGGGTTGGAGGGTGCGGGACCATTGGAGTCTCATGCCGGGTTGGGCAGCGGCGGGCCATGCGAGGCGCATGGCGTTGTCGGCGAAGACGGTGGTGCTGAGGGGGACTTCGGCGCTGCCGGGATCGGCGTTGCCGGCGAGGAGGCGGATGTTGTCGAGGAGGAGCGAGCGGTCGGCTCCCGGCGTGGTGGCGTTGAAGCTCAGGACGGCGCTGGCAGCGGAGGCGGTGAAGACGAGGTAGCGTTGATAGTAGCTGGCGGCTCCGATGGCGGTGACGCCTTCGGTGATAAGTGTCTGCGTGCCGAGCGTGACGTTGTAGGGCGTGAGCCCGGCGACGGCAGTCCGCGCATTGACGGCATAGCTGAGGGTGTAGGTGGCACCGGGCGTGAGGCCGCTGACGGTTTGGAAAAGGGTGCCGGGATTTTGCATGAAGAGGACCATCTCTTGGTCGGGGGCGTCGCCATTGTCAGTGAAGGGCCCGGCTCCATCGGAGTTGAGGCCGACGCCGCCGCTATAGTTCCAGCCGGCGATGCGCGCGCCGGCGCTATAGCCCGGATAGGCGACGCGACCGGAGGCATCGAAGCTCGGATTTTGCAGCACGATGTCTGCGGCGCTCCGCGGCACGATGGTCACGGCGTCGATGAGCAGCGTGGCGTCTGCGCCGCTGGAGTTGGTGATGATTTCTAAAAGGCCGGAGGACGCTGCGGGCGTGAAGGGAAGGGTGGTAGTGGAAAAGGGATTCGTGCCGCCGACTGGAACCGCAGAAGCGATGCTGCCGATCTGGGCACCGGCGAAGCGGACGATGGCGGAGGTGGTCCCGCCGGTCCGCGCATTATAGCGGAGTTGCAGCCAGTAGTAGGTTCCGGGCACGAGTCCGCCGATGGTTTGGCTGAGGGTGGCGTCGCGTTGCAGGAAGGCGACCTGCGCGGCATCGGGCACGACGCCATTGTCGAGAAAGGGTTGCCCGGCGCGATTGAGGCCCGTCATGATGGAATCCGATGCCCACGAACTGATCGCGCCATAGCCGACTCCGGCGGGCACGGGATCGATTTCGAAGCTAGGATTTTTCACGAGTTGGGTCGTGACGTTGATGAGGACGGAGGTGTCCACGCAGAGCGTTGCGGCTTCTAAAATCTCGAGCTGCACGGCGCCGGGGCTGACGCCTTCGACGAGAAATGATTTGGTTAAGGGATCGCCTGCGGCCCATGTGAGGGTGATCAAATCGTCGATGCCGGAAGGGATGCGGGCGACGAGTGGATTCGGGCTGCGCAGGGTCACGCGCACGCCGCCGACGGGCGGGAAGGTGAGCAATTGCGTGGGCACGGTGACGTTGACTTGGGCTTGGCCGCCGGCGGTGAGTTCGATTTTATTGGGTGAGAGGCCGAGGCATGGAAGCGGGTCTTGGACGAGGCCGGTGACTTTGATATCGTCTAACAAAACTGCCTGCGCACCGGCGGCCGTTTGCATGAACTGGAGGACGGCGCTCGGCGCGGTGGCGGTGAATTGCGCGGTGCGGATGGTGTAGGGATTGCTTGCACCGACCGCCGTGACGGCGGCTTCGTTGATATTCGTCCCTGCGGCGGAGATGCGCAGCGTGGGCGTGTTTCCGGTGCGCGCATTCACGGCGACGGAGATGGTGTAAATTTCTCCCGGCACGAGGCCACTCACGGTTTGGCTGATGGCGGAATTTTGATTGAGCAAATAAGCGACGCGATCTTGCTCGGCGGGCGTGCCATTATTCGCGATCGTGCCGGCAGGGCTGCGATTCACGCCAGCGCTACCAGTAACGGTCCAGCCGGCGATGGGCGTGCCAACGGCATCGCCACCGGCTTCGAAGCTAGGGTTCATCAAGATCGCATTGCCGAGATCGCGTTGCACGATGTTGACGGCGTCGTAGGTCAGGGAGGCATCGCCGAGCGCCGTTGAGACAAACGCGAGCGTGCCGCTGGCCGCCGTGGCTTCGAGCGGGACGTTGCGAAATTTATAAGGCGCGCCGCCGCTGGAGGGCGTCACTCCCGTGATGGTATCGAGGGCATTTCCATTCCACCGCACGCTCAGGTCCACCGTGCCGCCGCAGCAGGAGCGCGTGTCGTAGAAAAACTGAATCCAATATCGCTTCCCCGGTGTGAGCCCGCTGATGACTTGGCTCAGCGTCCCGCTGCCTTGCTGAAAGCCGACACGCACATTGTCCGGGATGGGCGTGCCGGTATTGTGAAAGGGTCCGGTGCTTTGATTCACGCCGCTGCCGCCAGTCCAGTTGTTGATGCTGCTGTAGCCGGGGAAGGCCGCGTTATAGTTCAATTCAAAGCTGGGATTCGCGACAAAGGTGGCCGCACCCGCGTGGAGGCAAAAGGTGGCGATCAGAAAAAAAATCAGGCTACGCATCATACCTTTCGTTTTAGCGGGTCGGCACCTCTGCGGTCAAGGATGGAACTTTGGCTCATGCCCGTTGCGAATCACGTATGGAAAAAAATTTGACTTTGTGCTACCTGCTCAAACGTTGACCCACAAGCTTTTGCCTGCGTTCTCCTTATGACTTTTCACCAACTCTCTGGCCTCGCCATCCTCGCGTCCATCTCGCTTCCCACGGTTTCGACTGCGGGACTCACGAGCATTATGATTCAGAATCCGAGCTTTCAAGCGGACACGTTTGGCGGGGTTGGCTATGCGAATCAGAATGGAAACGTCATCACTGGATGGAGTCTTAACGAACCAGCCTCCATCGGCGTGACTGGACCAGCCGCGAATAACGGCGGACATTTTTTCGATAACTCGCCTATCGACGGAGACCGCGCCGCTTTCATGCAAGGCGGCAGCGTGGCCGTGCCGCGCGTTCTTTCGCAGAACATCAGCGGGCTCGTCGCCGGTCGGCGTTACGTCGCTCAAATATGGGCGCGCGGGCGGAATTGTTGTGGAGACTCACCGACCTTCGACCTGACCTATGGCTCGCAGACGCTGGTCAATGATTTCGCCACGGGAACCGGCACATGGCACGCGATGTCCACACCCTTTATCGCAGGGTCGGCCTCCGCATCATTGGACATTACCAGTTGGGTTGCCGGCGGCGGCGATGGCTCGCTCGCGGTCGACAATGTCCAAGTCTTCCAACTCGACAGCGACTACGTAAATATCTTGAACCCCAGCTTTGAAGCGGGTTCCAGCTTCCCCTTTCCCGGCTATAACAGCTCCATCGCTGGGTGGACTACCACCGGCGGCACCGGGTATAATCACGCGGGGAATAATCCCTTCGCGGACAACGGAGCGATCCCCGAAGGCGGGACCGTCGCTTTTATCCAGAACAACGGCAGCCTCAGCCAAGTCCTCACCGGACTCACCGCTGGCCAGCAATATCTCCTCGAACTCGACTACAACGCCCGCGCCAGCACCGGCAGCGGACGTGTCGTGACCAGCCTCGGCGGCACCACCCTGCTCGACGATACCTTCACCCCTAACGGCACCTATAAGCACCTCTCCGCCCTCTGGACCGCCACCGGCACCAGCGCCACCCTGTCGCTCGATGGCATCGGCCAAGGCGGCGACTCCGCCGTCGTCTTCGACAACATCACCCTCCGCGCCATCCCCGAGCCCACCATCAGCGCCGTGCTCGCAGCCGGACTCGCTGGCATGATGCTTCGGCGGCGGCGGTAAGGCTGGCCTTGCAATTAACATGCCGAGCATCCGCGGTTCCAAAACTCGCTCACGGCTAACAAACGCTCACGGCTAACTAACTAACCAATCGTGTCGGGATCCCCTTCACGTAAGGGCGAGGATTTCGTCTATAACATGTTGCTGGCGCCGGAAGGCATCGGGGCTCCAGACGCGGTGCAGTTTCCATCCGGCTGCATGAAGAATATCCCGGCGGAAAAGATCCCATGCGACAGGATCGCTCATCTGTGGCTGGCTCGAAAAATCGACGACGATGCCTCTGCTGCTGGCCTGAGGTAAACTTTCCATCTGAGCAAAAGCGGCATCGAGAGCCAGTCCTTGGTTCCCCCAACTGACTTGGATGTCAGTTGAGACGCGAGCCTTTAATCGATCCGCTAGTGCAGCCCCGATAGCAGACTTTTCCGT
>JAYVJI010000240.1:0-4675 GCA_043769435.1 Verrucomicrobiota bacterium | reverse complement strand
ACGGTGCCGGTGGGGGCAAAGCCCTCCATGGATACCCCGCCGAAAAATGGACATCGCACGGTCAGGACATTGTCAGCAAGGCCCCGACCGGGAGCGGTGATGTTGGTGATCGTCGTCACGCCTGAACCACTGAAACCCAAGGTGTGAGGACCGACGTCCACCTCGCCGAGATTTAGAAAGCAGGGTGCGGTGCCTCCGACGGGATTGGGGGAAACCTCGAAACCAAAAGACGGGGAGGCCCGGAGCTTGAGCGGAGTATTCACATTGAAAGTCTGCCCGGCAGGGATCCGGCAGGATAAGTTATGGAGGATAATCAGGTTGCCGTTCAACGTCCCGGTATTCCCAGAGAAGTTGCCGAGTATACTAAGCGTATCGAGGGACAGGCCGGTAAGATTATTATTCAGCGGCGAGCCAAACGTGCTACTGCCGCCCAGACTCACGACGTCCTCCGGGCGCGCCGCGCTGGGAATGACCCCGCCTGACCAATTGGCGGCGGTGGACCAATTGCTATTGGTGGCGGTTTTGTTCCACAGCAGGAGCGCTGCGGGCAGTGGCGCGGGCAGGCTGAGAGCGAGGGCCACGGCGATGAAGAGAGCTTGTTTCATGAAAATAGGACGTTAAGGATAAACATTTTATGGGTTGAGGGGAAGTCGATGGCGACAGGCGCGTTGGAGGTCGTCCCGCCGGGATCGTCCGCCCGCAGGGAGTTTAAGTCGCGGTTCCAGCAGTCCGTTAATCCGCTGAAAACCACGCAACCGGTGCCGGACGCCGTGCCTCCGATCGCTCCAAAATCCCCTACCCCACTATTCAGACTATCCCTACTGAAACCGCGCTGGATAAAGGCATTGAACCGCTGCGTGCTCCCCGCACCGCTGAAGGTGGATAGGATTTCCGCCGATACCAGTGAGGCCGGGAGCGATAGGCCGGTGAATAAAATGAGAATGCGGTTCATCTGTTGATTACTCGCTGGTTGGCGGAAATGGTTTCAGGGTTTTTCAGAATAATGGGTTTTTCGCCGACGCCGACCGAACGCTATGCTTCAGGCTGCAACTGATCCAGAGGGCGCGGATGCTTTCCGCTGCGGGAAAAACCCTTTGCTGCTTCATTCTATCTGAATGGAAAAGCGGTAGAGCGCGGAGGGACGGATCAGGGGATCGGTGAGGGTGAGGGTGGCGGAGGTGGAGGCGTAGCCGGAGGTGACGGGGGACCAGCGGGGGCCGCTATCAAGACGCTGGAGGGTGTAGCGGCGGCCGGGGATGGGGTCCACAGAGACGCGGACGCCGGCGGGGGTGATCAGGGGGGCGGGGGCGCGTGGACTGAGCGGGGAATCACTTACTATGGGATTGGTGCCGGCGATGTATTCCTGGAGGTTGGTGCGGCCATCCCGGTCGCAATCCTGGGCGACGGGATTGGGGATGGCGGGGTTGATGCAGTCTCCGTTATAGAGCGTTTCCCAAAAGTCAGGCAGACCGTCCCCATCACTGTCAGGCGGCGGGGAGATGGAGACGGGGGCGCTGAATTCCGAGGTCCCTTGCGTATCGTTAGTGACGGTGGAGGTGAGCCGCCAGCCTTGGGGGGCGGTGGCGGGGAAAATGCGGGCGTAGGAGCCGAAGCCACCGCTGTCCAACGAGACGGTGGTCGAGCCGATGTAGAGGTCGGCGGCGGGCACGGTGGAGAGGGGGGCGTAGGCGTAGAAGTCGAGCGTGAGGGTGGCGTTAGGGGTGCCGGCGATGGTGCCCTGGACATGGGTGCTGCCGCGCTGGGCACTGCCGAGGGTGGTGCTGTCTGGATGGACGGCCCGGACGATGCCTTTGACGATGCCGGATATGGTGTTTTCCCGGACGACGGTGCGCTGGGTGCCGGGCTGGATGCGGACCCCGGTGCCGAGGGATTTGAGTTTGTTTTTGGAGATGGTCACGGAGCCGCTGGTGCGGTCCACGGCGATGGCATCGCCCGAAACGGGCAGAGGGGTGAGGCCATCCCGGCTGGAGCCAATGTTATTGGACAGGATGTCGATGAGGCCGCCGCCGGAGATGCTGATGCCGCTGCGGGTGACGGGGCCGATGGCATTTCCCTGGGTGGCGGTGCCGATGGAGACGGCGGAAGAATCAACCAAGGTGATCCCGGTTTCCATGGTGGTGCCGAGGGAGGCGGTGCCGGTGGCATTGAGGTTGAAGGAGAGGTTCTGCAGGGTGTTGCCGATGGCTCCGGTGGTCCGGGTGATGGCGTTTAATTGCACGCCGATGCTGGCGTTGATGAGGGTTTCCTGTTCCGCAGAGCCAAGAATGATGTCCTGACAGGTGTCGGCAAGGATGCCGGTGCCGGTGACGGGGAGCGCGGAGAGGCCGTCGAAGGTGGTGCCGATGCGGTTTAAATGAGTGGCCACGGATTTCGAGAAACTCAGGGTCATGGCGGAGCCCTGGATGCCGGAAAAAACGTTAGGAGAATTGGCGTCGCGGCCTCCTATTTCGAGCTTCTCGCAGTTTTCAGCTTTGAGGCCGGCTTCCATGAAGGTGCCTAGGGCGACGGTTCCGGTGGCGTCGAGGTTGAAGAAGAGGTTTTGCAGGGAAGCCCCGAGGGAATTAGTTAGAGCTGGTTTGACGCCTTTGAGATGAAGGCCGGTTTTCGCGCAGAGAATGAGCCGGCCGAAGGGGCTGCCGAGGGTGATGTCCTGACAATCCTCCGCCATGATGCCGGTGTCCTGAACAGGGAGCGGAGTGAGGCCGTCGAAGGAGGTGCCGATGCGGTTGAGCAGGGCGTTGATGCGCTGGGACCTCGCCATGAAAATGCCGTGCCGGGCGGCGGCGGCGATGGTGTTAGAGGAGGTGGGGGTGGTGCCTCCGATGGTGACATCGGCGGAGTCGAAGATTTCGAGGGCGACCTGGAGCAGGCCGCCGAGGCCACTGCTGCCGGAAGGATTGAGATTGAAGGAGAGGTTCTGCACCTGATTGCCGGTGCCGCCGAAGAGCTTGCCGATGCCTTGGAGGGAGACGCCGATGCGGGAGTGGAAGCGGCTGTGCTGGGAGAGGCTGCCGAGGGACATGTCCTGACAATTTTCCGCGCGGATGCCGGTGCCGGGGATCGGGAGGGGAAGCAGGCCATCGAGGGAAAATCCGAAATTGTTGCCGAAGAGGCTGCAGCGCTGGGAGTTTTTGAGGAGAACGCCATAGTTGAGGATCGCGGCGAAGTGATTGCGCTCCGCCGCCGTGTGGCCGCCGACGGTGACGCCGTCGGAATCTTCAATCAGCAGGCCAGTTTCTGCGGTATTTCCAAGGGCGGCGAGCCCGGCCTGATTGAGGTTCATGGCCACGTTGATCATCCTGGCCGTCAAGTTAGTGGAGGGACCGGGACGGACGCCGGTGAGGTGGACGCCAGTCCTGGCATTGATCAACAACCTAGCGGTCAGGCTGCCAATCTGGAGGGCGCGCGAAGCGGTGACTTTGATGCCCGTAGCGGGGAGCGGGAGCGGAGTCATGCCATCGGTGCTGGTGCCGAAGCGGTTGGAGAAGATATTGATGAATTCAGAAGCGGCCACGCTCATGCCTTCGCTGAGCGCATGGCCGAAGGTGTTGGAGGAGGCGTTGGATTCCCCGCCGACATTGACGCGGGAGGAGTTAGCGATAGAGATGCCGGTCGTCATGGAATTGCCGAGGGCCGCGGTGCCGGCAGCGTTGAGGTTGAATTTCACATTCTGGACCATGGCACCCCGGGCAGAGAACAGGTTGCCGATGTTATGAAGGGAAAGACCGATGGGCGCGAAAATGGAGGTAGGGGCGGTGCGATCGCCGATCGTGACATCGTCGCAGTCCCGCGCCATCACGCCGATGGTCGTGTTGGGCAGGGGCTGATTGCCATCCGGGGAGGTGCCGATGAGATTGCCGGGCAGGGTGAGTTGCTGCACGCGCTCGGCCTCCACGCCAACGTTATTGCCGGAGATGACATTTTTTAAAAGCCCACCCACCGCGCCGAGCTGCACCCGGGCGGCATCGGTCACGCGGATGCCCACGCCATTGCCCAAGCCGGTGGAGCCAGCGCTGTCCGTGCCGATGTGGCAGCGGTCCACGACGTGCCCGCTGCCTGCGAGGATATGCAGCGCGGCCCCGGTGAAGCGGGAGATGGTCATGCCGCGCACATGATCCTTAGACCCGGCGAGGCGCAGCCCCGCGGTGGCTCCGCTGAGGATGCCCGAGAGGTGGATCCGTCCGGTGCCAGGCTGGGTGGTGGCATCCACGGTGACTTCCCCGGTGATGGTGGGCAGGGGCGTTGCAGGGGTGATCATGGGTTCGCCGCCTCCGGGAATAGCAAAGGTGATTCTCTGCGGACCCACCGCCGCATTAGCCGCCGCCAGCGCCGCTCTCAGGGTGACCTGTAGGCCGGGTTCCTGGAGGTCGGTATCGATGATGGTGGGCGAGGGATCAGCATCCTCGCCATCCGTGCTAACATTCACGACAATCCTTGTTTGGCCGTTCAATACCAACGAATATTCCGCCCCTGGGAAAGGCCCCTCAGCGGTTGAAGTGGCCACCACGAGGATCTGGCCAGCTTCGTTCGCATCCACAATCGTTTTGATGGTGAAGCCCGGGGTTTCGGAAATTGTCCTGAGGTCTTTGAAGGTGCCGCGATCCCAGATGTGGGTCATGTTGCTAGAGAACGGAACCTGGGCGGTGATCTGCCC
>JAYVJI010000239.1:0-5307 GCA_043769435.1 Verrucomicrobiota bacterium | reverse complement strand
GCAATGGCCCTCGTCAAAACCGCCGAGACCGCCGCCCGAGTCGGCGTCGCCGGCCCCTTTTTCGATGCCAAAGACGACGCCCTCACTAAGCGCAGCGGGCATTGACAAAATCAGCCATTCCAGCCAGCTTGAAGCATGAAACCGCAACCCGATCCCGAGGCCGATCCGCCCCTGCTCACGCCAGAGCAACAGGGCGAGGAATGGAACTGTGCGTTCGGGGCTTACAATGACGACGACGAATGCCGCCCGTCTGGTAAATTTCCGCCAAATCACGGCCTGATCGATCTGCTGCAAGCCTTCCGTTATCCGTTCGAGATTCCACCTCGGCAGAAAGAGTTCACTCGTCCGCTCAATTTTGAAGCACCCTCAGAATCATGATCGTTCCCCAGCCGTTTCAATATCAAGGCAGCAAGCGGGCACTGGCTCCGCTGATCGTAAAATATTTGCCCGCGAAATTTAATCGCTTCGTGGAGCCGTTCGCAGGCTCCGCCGCCATGACCCTCGCTTGCGCAGCCCGCACACGCTCATCGGCCTACTGGATCAATGATCTCAATCGCCCGTTGGCGGAGCTGATGAATCAAATCATTAACCGTCCAGAAGACGTTGCCGACGCTTATGCCGCTCTCTGGAAAAGCGATTCGGAGGAAGCTCTGGAACATTTTTATACCGTGCGGGAGCAGTTCAACCGCACTCAGGAACCGACCCTGTTACTTTACCTGCTGGCTCGCTGCATCAAAGGAGCCGTCCGCTACAACAACGACGGCCTTTTCAATCAAAGTCCCGACAAGCGTCGTCTGGGCACTCGCCCGGAAACCATGCGGCAAAATATCATTGCCGTTTCCATGATGCTCCTTGGTAAAACCATCGTCACTTCACATGATTTTCGTGACGTGCTCGCCAGCACGGACAAGAACGATGTGATCTACATGGATCCACCTTACCAAGGCACCTCTGGCGAGCGGGATAACCGCTACTTGGCCGGTTTGAGCTTCGATGACTTCGTAACCGCTTTAGACCTAATGAATGGCCTCGGGCTCAAATACGCATTCAGCTACGATGGCCGCATAGGCGATAAAGTCTATGGAGAGCCGCTTCCAACCTATCTGAACCTCTCGCTCATCGAGTTGGAAGCAGGCCGCTCCACGCAGGCCAGCCTGCAAGTCGATCACCGCGTTCCCTACGAGGTTGCAGGCGAATCGGAGACCATGTCGCCAGATGAATTCATGCTCCTCTGCGCCTCCGCGAATCGGGCCAAGAGTTGGTCATGCGAGCACCGCGAGAATTGGAAGAAGCTCAAGCACCGCGAAATCTGCCTCACCTGCTACTGGGCTTATCCAGAAAACCACACCCACGTCGCCATGGAAGAACTCCGCCGCCTCGACCTCATCTGGGAAGGTGCCAGCACCGCCCAATACGAGCAACTCAAAGCCGATGCCGCCAAAGCAGGATTGGCGATTCCGGATTTTGTGAAGGAGGTGCTCCGGAGGGCATTCACAACCCCTGTTAAAAACCCATAAACCACTGCCTTCATCTCCGCAAAGGCGAACGCGGGGCGATGGTGGTCAAGTAGGGCACGTTCGATCTCAAGAGCGAGGCGGCCACCACGCCTGACGGCAAAAAGCGCTCAGTCCTCTGGGCACTTGCGAGGGGGGATGCTTCCTAATTCTCCTGAGCCCGCAGCAGGCCTAGCTGATAGCCGAGGGAAACGGCCTCCGTGCGGTTGGCCGCATTCAGCTTTACGAGCAGGGATTTCACATGCGTGATCGCGGTCTCCGGGCTGATGCCCAGCGCCATGCCGATGTCCACATTGGAAAGCCCGCGGCGCAGGCAAAACAGCACCTCCAACTCCCGGCTCGTGAGGCTGAGTTGGCTGTCTTTTTCTGCCCGGCGCGTCTCCGGGGTAAAGGGCTGGCACCAGCCGTGCTGATGGGCGTGGTGAAGTTCGTTGGCAAATTCCCCATGCGACGTGGTCTTCAACAAATAGCCGCAGGCCCCAGCCTGCCTCGCGCGGGAGACATCGGCTGCGAGGGCCTCGGAGCTGAGCATGATGACGCGGGCTTTGGGAGATTTCGCCCGTAAAGCACCTAGCGCCTGGATGCCATCCATGCCCGGGATGCGCACATCCATGAGCGTGAGATCCGGGCGATGCTGAGCGTGCAGCCGCAGAGCCTCCGCGGCATCCGATGCCTGAGCTACGATTTGAAACTCCGGATAGAGTCCTAACATGGACGCGACCCCCGCCCGGATCACGGGATGATCATCCACAAGGAGCAGGGTGATGGGAACGGCCATGCAAGTAACGGAATGGGCTAACGTAGATTTAAAACGACGCCTCGTTACCCTGCGGCAACTCCGCAAGAGGCAAGCCTAATCGTGCCACGATGCGGGTGCCTTTTCCTAGCCCGCTGTGCACCTCTAGCGTGCCGCCTAGCCGCGCAATCCGCTCTCTCATGCTGGCGAGGCCGTAGTGCTGGCTGGTGATAGAAGCGGCTGTGGGGTCGAAGCCGATGCCGTCGTCTTCTATTTCCACGGTCACGGACTGCGGGGCAAACTGACAGCGCAGCGTGATGGTGCTAGCCTTGCCGTGGCGCGCGGCATTGGTGGCGGCCTCCTGGGTGATGAGCATGAGGTTGGCCACGGCATTGCCCGGCAGCTTCACGGGTTCACCCAGCACTTCCACGCGGATTTTTACCGGGTGGCAGGCGCTGATGATGGCGGAGGTTCGTTCGAGTATAACTGGAATGTCCATCTCCGCTTCCGTGGCGCGGAGGGCATTGAGACAGTGGCGGAATTCCTCCCTCAGCGTCAGCAGCAGGCTGCGGGCGGTTGTTAGGGAGGGGGCGGCATCGCGGCCTAGCTCAAGGGAACCGTGGGCTACTTCCAACTGCATGGAGAGGCCTGCGAGAAACTGCTGTAAGCCATCGTGCATGTCCGCGCCGAGGCGGTTTCGTTCACTGAGAGTCGCATCGAAGCGGATTTCCGCTTCCTTCTGGAGGGCGATGCGGCCTGCCAGTTCCTGGGCTTGGCGGCGCACCCGCCGGGAGAGTTCCAGCACCACGAACAGCACCGAGGCAATGAGGGCAAGGCTGCTCCATGCCAGATAGACGAGCCGCTCGCGGGTCCACCATGAGGCGGCAGAGATCACCTGCACGTCGCCAGCATCCCGCAGCAGGAGGGAAACATCGCCATTGCCGCTGGGTTCATACGTGGTGGGGCCGCCCGTAGTGGGCTCGATGCTCACGATGCCCGTGACCGCTAGCACGCTGCCGGGCCGCCAGTCTTTGCCAAACCCAGCGGGCGCTCCATCCAGCCGGACCGGGATGGGCAACCCATCGCAGCGCAGCAGCAGCGTGCGTCCGTTTTGCCCGGCATCGCCAAAGGCCTCCACGAGGGTTCCTGTTAGGTTCACCAAGCGGAAGTGATAGTCGAAGACGCTGCGTTGCCAGTTATTCGTATGTTTGCGTCCGCTGGCCTCCAGCAGCTCTGGCAGGGTAATTTTAGCCGGCTGCGGGCTCTCGCCTTGCCTCAGCACGCGCAGCACCGCGTTTTCTAGCCGACAAATGGGACGTGGCGGGCTCACAAACCCAGCGGCCTCCACTACGCTGCCCAAGAGAATGGGCTGCGTGCTGTGCGTAGTCACCTCCACAGCCGCATTGCCCTCCTGTAGCACTAGCCGACTGCCGGGATGCCATAGCGTGACGGTGCCAATGACCCGGCTCCGGGAAGACGTGGCCCCGCGGAATTCGTATGGCCGCAAGGAAGTTAGTTGCAGCAGCGGCGCCTGATCCGCCGGTGGGCCACGGAGGATGATTTTTACATCCTCCGCCCGCTGCGTGATGAGCACGGCTCCATCCATCTCCGCGCGGCTGTTGTGTTGGGAAATAACGGTGCCGCTCACGCTAAGGTTTGTGTCCAGCAGCTCGGCCTCAGGCGGTAGGGCGGCCCGTGGCACCCGCACAAGGATGGAGCCGCCGGGATTCACCATCTTTAGAGCAAGCTGGTCCGCAGTGCTCAGCCCAGCCACATTCGTCTCCTGCACAACACCGCTCATGTTGACCCGCAGCACATCATACCGACCCGTGAGCACTTCCGCCACGGAAACCTCCTGCGGCTCGGGCATCGCGCGGCGGGAGGGCAGGATTTCCAATCCTCGTGGGAGCAAGACGGGAGCGAATCCACCGCGCTCTGTCACGCCCTTGAGGCGCAGGCGATCCCCTACGGCCACTTCCTGAAGTGTCGTCTGCGCGGAGGCGCTCCACAGCCCGCTTTCCCTAGACTTAGCCAGATCCACCCACAGGCCGCCGGTGGCATCCTGAACCACCAGCCCCGAGTAGGGCGGACGCGGCACCACCGTCACCACCGCCTCCAACCTCGCCTCCAATGAACGATCCGCGTCCTTTGCACTGAGTTGGTGAATTTCCGCACAGGTCGTCAGCACCAGCCCACGTGGCGGCGGGGCCTGCTCTTGAGCCATTCCTTTTCCCGCTGCGATGAACCCGAGCCATGCCGTGCCAAATGCTGCGGCGAATAAGCGCGCCTTTCGGAAAAATAGGGTCGAATCAGTCATGAACCAATCTCTGATCCCTAGCCGACGCCAGCTTGAAAGCAATACCCGTCACCCATTTCTATCTTCGCAGTGGAGGCGGTGAATGGCTCGATTTTTAAATTAGAGCGCCTTCAGAGTTACGGAAAATTATTGAAGAAAACACTCGCCTTGGCGGGTCACGGTCTTGTATCATTTTCTGATTCGATCCGATACTCCCATGTCACGCAGTTTTCCTACTCTCCTCGTTCTGGCTTGTCTCCTTGGTGCTGCGCGCGCTTATGATTCTGTTGTCACGTTCAACGAAATCCACTACAACGCGCCCACTAGCCAAAGCGAGTGGATTGAACTGCGGAACAACCAAGGCGTCGATGTGAACCTAGTCGGCTGGAAGTTGACCGGTGCGGTGGACTATACCTTCCCCACGACCGGGCCGGGATCATTCATTCCCGGCGGCGGGTTCATCGTCATTGCCGCCACGCCATCGTTGGTGCCGGGATCGATTGGGCCATTCACCGGCACGCTCGACAATGGCGGCGAAACCATTCGCCTACGCAATCTCAACGACCGGATCATGGACGAGGTCAGCTACGACGACGAAGGCGAGTGGCCAGTGGGAGCCGATGGCAGCGGTGCAACGCTTGCCCGGCGCACGCTCGGCACCGGCGGTGGCGCGGAGGCATGGCGCGCGAGCGAGGTCATCGGTGGATCGCCAAATGCGGAAAATTTTATCCCCCAAGCACTCACGTATCGCCAGCACGTCG
>JAYVJI010000238.1:0-5689 GCA_043769435.1 Verrucomicrobiota bacterium | reverse complement strand
GCCACGATCGCCCTGCGCCGACTCCCCATGGCCAGCACCCTCGCCGCCCTCCTCACCGGCAAACCCCTTCCCCAAGCGGCACCCCGCTAATCAATTACGTTGCAAAGAACCCTGCGGCCGGATTAGAATTGGTCCAAAACCTGCCGATAGGCCCCTATTTTGATGCAGGGGTACACATCGCCTCAAATTACATCAGTCTGGATTACCCCTCGGAAGCACGGGATCTGGCATCTCAGATATCAGATCCTCAACTGCGAGCTGAAGCGTTGAAGAATGTTGATGACATTCAGTCTGAGACTGCACGGAGAAGGTAGGCGTATTAGGAAATGAGAAAATCTGGTCAGCGTGCGAAACTTGACGAGCGCCGTACCCTACGGCCAGCGTCGTTGCGGCGGCCAAACGATGGACGATTGGGCGGTCGTTTTTGAGAAATTGAGCCTGCACATCGCGCCACCGGTCCGCCCGGCGCCCGAAGTTCACGCAAACAAATAGAGGCCACACCAGCGCCAGCAACCAGCAGGACCGGCATGACTCTCACATGCCTTGACCATGATCAGCCTGCTTTCGTGGAGCCTAATCCCGGGTTGGTAATTTGATTCTGGCAATTGTGGCCTTTTTCGGCTTTAAAAGCGGTGAACACCAATCACAAACATGCACTTCCGTCCCCGATCCCTTCCCTTTTTGCCCCTGATAGCTTTCGCCGGCCTGTCTGCGCCCCTAGAGGCGGCGAATAGCGCCGCGAGAGACTGGAATGAGGAACTCTTGGCCGCCATCCGCATCAATGTGCCCAACCCGCCCGCGCACGCCCGGAATCTTTTCCACATGGCCACAGGCATGTATAACAGCTGGGCGGCCTACAGTCCAACCTCTGTCGGCTATATCCAGAACGAGAAGGCAACTGCTATTCCAGCCTCCCCAGCAGAGGTGGAACTGGCACGCCGCGAAGCCATCAGCTACGCCGCCTACCGCATCCTGCGCGCCAGGCTCGGCACCGGAACAGGTCCAGGTGCTGCCACGACCGGCGCCCGCATCGATGCCAAACTTACCAGCATGGGCTATTCCCCCGCAGTAGCCCAGGCAGCGCTCACCAGCGACCCCACGCCGGCTGAGCTTGGAAAAAGGATTGGGCAGGCAGTCTTGACCTGGGGCGCAGGCGATCAGTTTTCCGTCACCAACTTTCCCCAGGCATATAATGCGCAGGTCAACCCTAACATGAGCTATCCTCTGAGCGTTTTGGGAACGAATCAATCATTCGTCAACAACATGCCCCTCGGCTTCGGAATCCCCGAACAAACCAATCCTAACTTCTGGCAGCCGCTGGACTTGCTCACCAGCGTCACCCAAAACGGGATTCCCCAACCGGGCGGACCACAGACCTTTGTCGGCGTGCAGAGCCTAGCCACCACCCCCTTCAGCCTCAAGCGAAATGACCCCACCAAGCCATGGATTGATCCCTACGGTGGGCCTTCCCGGCTGAGTCGGCCCGGCTCTCCCAGCACTAGCGACGCCGCCTATAAGGCGGGAGCGCTTGATGTTGTTGAAGCCAGCAGCCAGCTCAATGACCAGACCCTGATCAATATTTCCCCAAGTGTTATGGGCAACAACCCGCTGGAAACTGACAGCGGAACGGGATACCCCAGCAATGCCGTAACGGGGTTGCCCTACGCTGACAACATGACCAAGCGGGGAGATTTTACCCGCGTGCTCGCTGAATTCTGGGCTGACGGGCCACAATCGGAAACCCCTCCAGGCCACTGGCATGTCCTCGCAAATGAGGTAGCCGACACTCCGGGCTTTCAAAAAAGAATCCGGGGCATTGGACCCGTAGTCAATGACCTAGAATGGGATGTGAAAACCTATTTTTCGCTATCAGCTGCCACCCATGATGCTGCCTGCGCCGCATGGGCATTGAAGCGTTATTATTCCGGAGCCCGTCCCATCACCATGATCCGCCACATGGCCAGCAAGGGTCAATCCTCCGACCCCCTAGATATCACAAGCTATGATCCTGAAGGCCTCCCGCTAAAGTCTGGAGTAGTCGAAGTGATCACCAGTGCCACTGTGGCAGCTCACCACAATCAGATTTGGTCAGTCGGCTATGGTGCCTTTTTATCAGGTTCATTTTTCCTCGGCCAAATTGCCGTGAAATCATGGCCCGCAGAGCATCCTGCTAATGCTCCAGCGCCAGCCATAGCCACTAACCAAAGTGCAGTGACATGGATGCTGGGTAAAGACTGGCTGCCCTTCCAACGGAAGACATTCAATACACCGGCCTTTCCGGGTTACGTCTCCGGACACAGTACGTTTTCCCGTGCCGCCGCAGAAGTGCTGACCACCATCACAGGACGCCCGGAGTTTCCTAACGGACTCGGCCACCACACCGTCGCTGCCAATTCTCTCCAGATAGATCTCGGCCCCTCGGTGCCGGTAGACCTTCAGTGGGCCACCTACTATGATGCGGCGGACCAAGCTGGCCAATCTCGCCGGTTCGGTGGCATCCATGTCTCTGAGGATGACTATCATGGCCGCAGGATCGGTTCCATCGCTGGAGATTCCGCCTACGCCCTAGCGGAGAAATACTGGACTGGCACCATCAATGACGACCAAATCAGCGCGGTCATCACTACCATACCCGGGGGCGTGAAGGTCAATTGGAATGCCACCCGGGGCATGTACCATAAAATACAGGTGTCCACAGACCTGACCCTCTGGACGGATGCCATGGCATACACGCAGGCTTACAGCAGCGAAGGCACATGGACGGACACCGTAACCTCAGCACCCGGTCGCAAGTTTTACCGGGTGAAACGCCAGCCTGCCGCCACGCCGCCCTAAGGCGCGACGCTCCCGAAATCGCGGCTGGCTTTTGCGAGGAATTTTTCCACGCCTGATCGTGAGGCTAACTAACTACTTTGGCGACTGAGGCAGCATTGGTGAAGTCACGACCGGGGCGGGCTCGGCGTCCGTCCTGCGCATGGCAGCTTCTTTTTGCCTCAGCTGAGCTGCGTGAGGGACCAGTTCGAGCGGCAGGATCGCGGAGGGGTCAATAGTCTTGACTACAGGCTCCAGAGTGGCCAGCAGCATGGCGTAGCGGATCAATTTGTCCCTGCGGTATCCTGCCATGGCTACCCGCCATGCTTCCGCCTCCCTGCCAGGAATACGCGCCAGCACATAGTCCGCCTTTCGGGCCATGAACCGTGGTGCCCCGGGGCATTTTGACCCTCTGGTGAATGCTTCATAGGCTCCGGCAAAATCTCTTGTTAGAGCCTTGCGGCTGTCGCTCAGCATCTCTCCCAGCGTATCATAGAGGGTGTAACTGTCCGGACAGTGCTGGATGCCTTCCCGGAGAATCGAGATCGCCCGAGCCTCCTGCTGGCAGAGCCGCATCTGTAATACCTGAGGGGTCAAGTGCAGCCTGTACTTGTAATTATGCGGGGCATTGATCCCAGCCATCCATGCACGCTCAGTCCAGTAGGCAACCTCCTTCGGCTGGAGTTTGTTACAGAGGGCATAACGACTGTCCACGACTCCCCAGTTACACTCCTGCCACGCCCCTACTGCCTCGATGGCAAAAAGCGTGGCGACAGGCCCCCGGAATCCACCCAACGTAGCAAGGAATGCGCTCTGGCCCAGATCATCCCGCAGGCTCAGTTCCAGCGGCTTTTCCAGATGGCCCGCCTCCTGCATCTGGGCGGTGTAGCCCTGCTCCAGAGGGAAGCGGATCAATCCGCCGATGAGGATCACCGCAGCCACCTTCAGCAAACTTTTCCAGCGCATACTCATGATAGCGGGCAGTGAGGGTTAGAGTTCCTTATCGCTGAAGGAATAGTAGGCAGCCATGGAGTAGAGTACCAGGTAGACAACCGTCAGGCCCGTCATCTGGCCCAATGCTGACAGGGGCACCGTCATACCCCGGATCACATCATCCGTGATGTCGAAGGACTTGAAATCCGGAAACACTAGGGAAATGGCCCCTGCCACCAGCCTCCCGCCCGGAGACGCACTACTACCCAGAAAAACATCCCGGGCCAAAGCCTGCAGGTGGCCAATGACTAGCACCGAAAGCGATGCCATGATAGTGAAGAGCGTGCTGGTGGAAAAGGTGCTAAGGAGCAAGGCCACGGCGGCAAGCACGACTGATTTCAGAAAAATAGCATAGACAGCAGCCTGCAGCGGCCAGCGCACGCCCTGAAACTCCGCTCTCTCCGTGATCTCCTGCACCGCTGTCTCCTTTTCAGCCTGTGGGATGCTACGAGACTCTATGAACTGAACACCGCTGTTAATCACCGATCTCTGCTTACAGTAGAGCACTCCACAAAAAAAGATATCCATGAACAACAAGCTCATGATGAGCAGGCTGGCGACGCCCGTGAGTTTTCCCAGAAGGTATTCCAGCCGGGGGACGGGCTTGCAAAGAATGGTATAGAGCGTGCGGTCCTCCACGTCGCGGGGCAGCAGCACCGCCGTGCCGGCAACGGCAAAAACCATGCTGAACATCGCCATGGCTGCCAGCGCCAGATCCTTCATCATCTTTAACTCCTGTTCAGTCCGCAGCTCGGAAAAAGCAAAGCTGGAGGCTATCAACAGCACTGCAAACACCGCCAGCAGCGCAAACACTTTCATGCGGATGAGTTGCGTGAACGTGCCGCCGGCGATGGTGGCTATCCTGTAAAATGAAAACCACTGGTGCCGGCGCGGCCGGGAAAACGTGTTAGTATTCATGAGCGCTTTATGTCACTGACAGCATATTCTCTTTCCTCCGGCGTCGTGCCTGTCACCTCTATGAAGTAACGTTCCAGAGTGGTGCGCGGATTTCCAGACGAGAGCCATTGCCCCCCGGCTGCGTCCACCTGCGCCCGCAGCGAGGCCAACAACTCCGGCGTAGCACCGCCCAAGATGATTTCCATCTGGTCCTGCACCTTAGTCAGTTCACTGAGGGTCCCTTCCCTAACAAGTTTACCACGAAAGATGATACCGATACGGTCGCAAACCTCCTGCACTTGCTCCAGAAGATGACTGGAAAGGATGACGGTGATCCCCTGGGCTTTCAGTCCTATGATAAGGTCCCGTATTTTCCTAGAACCCATGGGATCCACACCTGCCGTGGGCTCATCCAGGAGCACCAGTCCCGGCCTGTGGATCACTGCCTGCGCCAACCCGATCCGCATCAGCATTCCCTTGGAATATCCGGAAATCCGGCGGTCGGCCGCCTCTTCCAGATCTACCATATGAAGCATCTCCCCGATGCGTGACCTGAGATCTGCACCGCGCAGTCCACAGAGTTTTCCGTAAAATGCGAGAGTCTCCCGACCGGTGAGATGCCGGTAAAAGTAAGGGTTTTCTGGGAGATAGCCCACATCCTCACGACTGTCCACCCGGGCACTGTCCTTGCCAAAAATGGAGCAAGTGCCGGCGGTGGCCCGTAGTAACCCCAGCAGCACCTTCATGGTAGTGCTCTTCCCGCTGCCATTGGGACCAATCAACCCATACACCTCACCCGGGGCCACGTGAATGCTGACATTGTCCACTGCCGTTACCTCCCGCTTTTTCCACGACCCCACCCGGAACACTCGCGTGAGATTTTGAATACTGACAGCAGCTTCTGACATATCGGTTTACGGTTTATTTGCCGGCTAAATTTTAAATGACCTAGGGGATTCTCTTACGGGTAACCCTGATTTCGTGAAAA
>JAYVJI010000237.1:0-4320 GCA_043769435.1 Verrucomicrobiota bacterium | reverse complement strand
AGAACGGGGTCTGTGATTCATGCTTTGCCTAGGGTCCAGTACTCCTGCTTGAATGGCCCCCACCCTCGAATGGTCATTTCTGCCTTAAGGCCTGCTTCCTTCCTGTGTGGCGCTCCGGCTTCCAACTGAGCGCGCTCCCAGACCCTCGTCGTCTCGGGCTCAGCGCATGGTTCTTCTGTTAGAAAGATGAAGACGCCTTTCCACAGTTCTGTTCCTTTGTCTGAAGAAACCACCATGGCCTCTGCGTGCACTAGCATTGGAATGAACTTCAGATACTGCTTTTCAAAGACCTGCTGTCCAACCTGCTGTGCCCATGCCCGGACATCCGCATCGGCCATCAGCGGCACTTGGCACGCGAGACCCGAAAGTGGACGAGTTGTGGCCCCTGCAGCGCACCCCGGCCGAACAAAGTAGACCGTGACTGTTCGCGGTAGACTTTCCCGCCAGCGTGCTCCCAGCCCCGCTAGCAGCACCACCGAAGCAATCACGAGCGTGGTGACGTCCACGGGATCTTTCAGCCACTCCCATTCTTTGAAGCCGGAACCAATGGGAGTCCCATACCACTGCCCCTTCCATGCCAGAAATAGTAACAGGAAGATCCCCGCCGGTACCACTATCTCCAGCCACCTGCTGGAAAGAGTGAACAAGGCAATGCGCCAAGCCCGCTGCCAAATGCTCAGCGGCGAGGGAAAGGCGGAAGCGGATAGGGCGTCTGTTGTGTCTGTTGTTGATCGTGGTTTCATGATGGTGAAGGCAAGAGCATGGAGCCTAAGTTTCGAGGAATTATGGCGCATCAGCCGGACCAGCCGGTAGGTCTGCTTGCCATACTGGTCACTGGTGAGTTCCGCCTCCCAGAGGTCGCCGCGGGCGGGTGCCGGGTCGGAGGGCATCGGGTCAACGACGCTGCCTCTGTCCCGGGCGGGAAGGATCCCTTCGCCACGCTGCTCGGCGAGGGGTTTGCCCTTCCCGGTGGTGCCCGGAAGGATGCAGATTTTCACTTTTTTCGGCGGCGCTTTTTCGATAACAACTATTGGAGGCTTGGAGGGAACGGGCTGCGGGGTGCCACCAGCCGGACGATTGGTCTGGGGTCGGGCCGGCTGGGGCTGCTGAGTGAAAAGCTCGGTGTAGCGTGGGAGGCACATTCCTTGTGATTTGGCATCTCCGAAGTGCTTCGGCCCATTCGGGTAACGGAGGACGGTCGCGGCTTCTTCGCCAAAAGAGGGGTCTGCTAGGGCGAGGAGTTCCTGAATAGCGTCGTGCTTTGACAGGGGCTGGTTTTCTGTCAGGAAACCAGCCGTGCGCAAGGCAGCCTCGAAGGTGTCGCGCCAGGTTTTTTGATGCTCTGCGGCGGGAGCTATGACTTCGCCTGTTACCTTGAGAACGTTATGCTCGCCGACACCCGCATTTGCTGATAGAAAAGTGGCGGGCTATCTCCGCTGCGCTCCGGTTCACCGTGTTCACCGTGCCCCGGAAGGGAGAAAATATCCTGCGCATTATTTGGTCGTTTATTTCTGGCCGGGTCCCTGATGTGGGTGTGACCGCGCCGTGATGTGCTTAAAAGGCGAGAGGAACTCAGTGCGTCTCGCCTGTGTTGGCCAGCGGTCATCTTGACTGCTTCTGATCGCGGTCGAGCCGACCGCGAGCCGCCACAGCCAAGATGGCCGTGTTCCGCTTACATCACGACGCGGTCACACCCCTGAAGTGGCTCATGAGGGGAGCGCGGGTTAGAATTTGAAGGGACGCTCCAGCTTTGGGAGCATGTGGGCAGGAGTGGTCAGCTCGATGCCGCGGGCTAGGCCGGGGAAGCGCCGGATGAAGCCGCGCTGCTCTAGGCGCTGCAGCATGGAATTCACTGAGGGGGCAGACAGGTTGAAGTATTTTTGCAGGGCGGAATGAGTGGGAGCGACTCCCGAGTGGTTTCGCTTTATGTATTCGGCTATGAAGGAGAGAAACTGTCCTTGCTGGCGGGTGGGGCCAGCGGTTTTCACAGGTTTGGACGCCGGAAGCTTGGCGGCGCTCTGCGGGCCTGTGTGCTCTGGAGCTGCAGGTGTAGAAGTCCGGCCCCGCTCTGCTGCCTCATGCAGCTTTTCCAGGAGCGCTTTATGGGGGAGCACTTCGGGCCGGGAGGAGGAAACCCGGACGCCGCCCGTTTCCATTTCCAGCCATTTCATGGTTCCGCTTTTCTTCGCGAGGCACAGTATCAGTCCGATGGGTGGTGCTTCGGCTTCCTCGCGTTCATGCAGGTTCAGCCAGGCGAGACAGCGTGCCATCCAGTCGTTGTGGGATTCATCGCGCTCTCCCAATATAAGTTGGATGGCCACCAGCCTGCGTATTTTGCGTTGGTAAAAAAGTAGATCCAGGCTGTGATGCGCCTTCTCAATGGTCATGCGCTTGTGCCGCGCCACGAAGGCAAACCCGGTGCCGGCTTCCATGATGAAGCTTGTGATCTCCTGGAGGACCGCCGCGTTCACATCCTTGTTAGGATGTTTGTTTCCGGGGTCTGGGGAGTCGGGAGTGTGAGAAGGTCGTCGCTGTGGCATGGCTGTTTATAGTTTATAGTTTATAGTTTATAGTTTATAGTTTATAGAAGATGGCCGGAGAAGTTATTCCAGTCCGCGGTAGTTGATGCAGGAGTAGATTTTGATGCGGCGAAGGAGGTGTCCGTTTTCCATGATGTCAAAAACGGAAACTGGGCGGACTGAGTCGAAGGCCTGAAGGATACGCGGGGGGGGATTTCCCCGGCTGCTGTCATCGATGTAGAGAGCGGTGCAGGTGCGGAAGGTGTTCATGCCGGAGGGGGCGCTGTAGCCGTTCCAGAAGTGATAGGAACTGGAGGGAGAGGGGGATTCTGTGAGGTGGACGAAGGGGATGGCGGGGCTGGGCCAGCGGAGGGGCAGTGAGCGGGGGAGGTAGTAGTTGAGCATGGAGGCGAGGTGCTCATTGGAGGCGATGGCAAAGAGCCGGGATGCGCCGTGGCTGTCCACGCCTGTCTGAGCGGCGGCCTGTGCTATGCGGGATTTGATTTCCTCTGTGGTTGCGGGCCACCCGCGCCATGGCGTGGTGGGATCGCGCGCGGGAGGAATGGCTGCGCCTGCGGTGCGGAGGATGGCGGTATTGAGTGTCAGGGGGGTGATGAGCAGGCCGGGCAGCACGCAGGCCCACTGGAGTCTGAGCTTGCGGTGGAGCCGCTCGGTGATGCGGCGCTCCCATGCCCAAGGGACGATGCCGCAGAGGAAGGGCAGAGCGGGAGTGATCCACGAGGCCCGGCCACCACCGTAGAGTGACAGGAGGAGGGCGGCGGCCAGGGGGACACCGGCAGCGACGGTGAGGAAGCGGGCTGCGTCCTCTCTTTTCCAGAGGCGAAGGCCGGTCAGCAAGGCCCAGAGCATGATGAGAAAAAGAAACGGGCCGGTGCTCAGCGCCCACTTTCCGCAGAGGAGGAGCGGTTCTGCGGGGAGGGGGGCAGGGGCCGCGAGGATGGATTCCCGGAAGTGATGCCAGCCGGCCATGGAGTGGCTGTGGTTCCAAAACCAGAGTGGGAGCCAGAGCAGGGCGGTGTCAGCGAGCATGAGCCACGGGCCGGGCCGGAAGATCTGGCGGCGCCACCTGCGGCTAAGGAGGAGGATGCAGAGGACGGTCACGGGCCCGATGGCGACGCCTGGCCAGCAGAGGCCGCCGATGCCAAAGAAAGCGCCCGCGAGCAACCAATGGTAATCCAGCGCAGAGGCTCTCCGCAGTGCCCGCCAGACACAGGCCATGCCGCACAGCAACAACAGACCGCCCGCCATTTCCGGACGCAGGTAAATAGCACCGTGGTTGAAGGCGGGAGTGAGGTTAAGGAGCGTGACGCTCCATGCGGCCTCTTTTTCACCGGCCATGCTGTGGATGAGGCGGTAGAGGACGGCTGTGGCTAGGAAGGCTAGGAGCGGGGCAAAGAAACGCACGCCGAAGCTGCCATCAAACATGAAGCGGCTAATCCAGGGAAACAGGGCAGTGCCGAATCCGCCTTCCCAGCCGGCCAGCGATGGGTGGCGCCCCCATTCCACCAGGAGGGCCTCCTCTGGTGTAATGTCCAGAGCGGCACCCAGCATCCAGCGCATGAGTGTTAGCACGCCCATGGCCAGCAGCAGGGTGCGCTGGGTAAAGCTGAGCGCTGCGTCTTGGTGCAGCGGGAGGGGGTCATCCCTCATGTGGAGGCCTCCGGCGGTTCGGAGTCAGTGATGCCCATTTCTGTCAGCTTGCGCAGAAGTGTGCGTCGGCTGATACCCAGCATACCGGCAGCTGCGGCGCGCCGCCACTGAGAGCGGCGCAGTGCTTCAC
>JAYVJI010000236.1:0-1915 GCA_043769435.1 Verrucomicrobiota bacterium | reverse complement strand
ACAATGGCCGCTACCCTGGTAAGATCCAACCGACCGCACCCTTCACCGTCGTCACCTCCGGCTTTGATGGCTTTGCTGCCACAGGCAATCGCCTCACCGTCGTGAATGCCCAGCTCGCCGTGGGCAATCCTACGCTGTATCCCGAATTTGCCGGCAACGTGAAGACGATGGAAGGCCACGGCTACTGGCGCACTTCCGGCCCGAACAACGCGCAGAACTACCACTACTATCACAACGCCGAAACTTACATGCTCGTTGGCGACGCCATGGGGCGCGGGATGATGGATCTTCGTTACGCCGGCGGTGACTTTGCCACTTGGGCCGCGCAGTGGCCGAGTTCCTATCTTAACGACCCGGAAGGGGACTTCGACCTCGACGGTGTGAGAAATGACGACGAGCGCGTCTGGGGCCTCAATCCCACCAGCGGCGTTTCCGTGAGTCCCATCAAATCCACGGCTAGCCTGAAGGCGGGCACCTTCACTTATATCCGGCGTCCGCCGTCGCTGTCGGGCCGGACTTACACGGTGTGGACATCGCCCAATCTCACTACCTGGACGAAGGACACCGGCGCGATCCAGGCACCCGCCGCCCCCGGCGGAGGCGTAGAAACTGTCACCGTCACCCTCAGCCCCGCGCTACTCAGCAGCCCGAAGCTCTTCATCCGCCTCGAGGCAGCTCCTTAGTGGCCGCTTTTTCCACTCTATGTATCGTATGAGTTCCATTCTCATCCTCCGCGGGATTTTCGTGAATGTGCTTCCGTGTCTGGTTTGGCTTTTTTTGATGGCTACTGTCAGCGCTGTGACCATCAATGCAGTCTATTTCGGCCAGACCCATGTGCTGAAAGCCAGCGATCCGTATTTTGGACTCGTGGGCAACCGGGAGGCATTGATCAAGGTCCACGTCACCGATCCCGCCACGCCTGCTTCGCCCGCTGTCACTGCCACGCTTGCTCTGGGAACACAGAGCCAGGTCTTGACGCTCACTGGCCCGGCGGCGCTGCCCGCGTCCATCCCGGACGGATTGGGAGTGGTGCAGCACTCCTATGCGAACACCTTCACCGCCATCATTCCTGCTGCATGGGTGAAGAAGGGGCTGCAGATCACCGTGAATGCCGGCACTGCCAGTACGAGCCTGACTAATCTGGATATTGGCGCCCCGACGAAGGTCATCATGACCATGTTCGATGTGCAGTATTTCGCGGACACCAATGACAACTACCCCAGTGGCACCTTTGCCGAACTCGAAGCGAAATGGCCGGTATCAGATCTGGAGGTGAGACGCCTGGGGCACGTCGTCTTTCCGGAGCTTGTCATTCCGCCGCGTGAGGATGTCGGCACCAAGGCCGTCAGGATCAAGTCGAAGGCGGAATACCAGGCGCAGACGGGGCTTACGTTCGATGGCGAGCAGGCGGCCGCTCTGGCGTGGAATGGGGCGCTGAAGCGTGCAGCGGGCCGGTCGGGTCGCTGGAGTCTCTACTACGTGAATGTCTATAATGCCTTTGCGGGTGGACAGGCCGGTGGATTTGCCGGAGTCGGCAGCGGCACCGATGTCGGCATCCTGAACCACGAGCTGGGGCATGCGCTCTCGCTGCCGCACTGGGGCGACAACGCTGCTTATCCCTACAAAGGGGACATGCATGGCATCCAGGCACCGACCAATTACAATGAAACCCACGTGGGCCCAGCGTGGGCGTTTCATTTGCCGACGCGAGCCTTTATCCCGCCTACTGTTCAGGCGGGCAATGTCGGCGGGAAGCCCGTGGGCACTTACAAGGTGGATCCGATGCAGGGTGGCGGCACCGGATGGCAGGAGCCGACTTACCTGATGAACCATTTCTCCGATTACTCGGTGGATCAGATGCGGACTTACCTGCAAGGCCATGTGGTGTTGTGGAATGCAGCGCTCAATAGCTACG
>JAYVJI010000235.1:0-2426 GCA_043769435.1 Verrucomicrobiota bacterium | reverse complement strand
TGGAAATGAGCGCCCGCCACGGAAATCCCTGCTCTGTGGCGGGCGCTGCCGGCTGGTGCAGCAGGCGCCGCTCCGCTTCATTAGTGCCGCGGTGCTGCTCCGGATGATCCCGGAAATACCACGCCCACACCGCTACCCAGACAAACCCCGGGGCCGCACAGGCCGCGAAGACCCAGCGCCAGTTCATGTGGTGCGATAGCCCATCCACCAGCGCCGGCGTCAGCGCTCCCGCCATGGTCCCGCTGAACAACACTAGCCCAAACCCCCGGCCCCTGGCCATGCCCGGCAGCCAGCGGGAATAGACCCTGGATATTCCCGGAAAAGCGCCCGCCTCACCCATCCCAAAAAGCAGCCGGATCAGGATGAGGCTGAGAAAACCCGTAGCCAACCCCGTGACCGCAGTCATCAGTGACCACCAGAAAACGATGCGGGCCAGCATCCACCTCGGGCCATAACGGTCCGCCAGCCAGCCCCCCGGAATTTCGAACAAAGCATACGCCACAGCAAAAGCGCTATACACCATGCCCAGCTGGATCTCGCTCAGGTTCAGATCCTGCCGGATGGCCCCGCCCATTCGGGAAATACACACCCGGTCCAAATAAGTGATCGCCGTCAGCAGCAGGAGCAGCAGGTTAACCTTATATCGAGTGCAGGTAGGTCTATCATTGGCGTTCATCTGCCGCTCTATGCCACGGCCAGCGGACCCGTGGCAATGCGATTGCTCCATTTCATCGAAAAACCGGTCTGCCTCACGGAAATAGAACTACTCTGCGGACAAGGCATCATAACTTTCCGGCATTTTCAGGCCGATGTCTGTGAATTCCTGCTCGGTCCGGGCACGGCGCTCGGCCCGCCACTGTTCATACTTTTGCTGCTGATCGGGCCGCAGGACGTTCATGATGGCGGCATCTCTATCGGTGCCCGCACCAGCCTCTGCGCTCACGCCTTCGATCTGCATTTGCGGGTCAAACTCCGGTGAACTCCGGGCCGTGATGGAGAAGACCTGATCTTGCTGGGTCTCATCCAGCTCCACTATGCCATGGAGCCGCTGCACTTTAGAGTCGGCCTCGCTGGTCACGCGTTCCGCCCGCTCTGTCAGGCGGTCGCGCCGGTAGGTGGCTAGCTTTTCTCCCTTCAACTGCTCTTCCATGAATCCATCGATCCCATCTTCCCGGCGCTGGGATTTGGAAACTTTTATCATATCGTCCAGACTGGTCCTCTCAGCGAGCACGAGCGCTTTGAAGGCCTCCGCGTTTTTCTCCGAGCGTTCCCTCAGCCAAACCTGGAGCGCGGCCTGTTGGTTAGGGCTGAGGTCATATTTCCTCGCAAATTCCCCCGCCATATGTTCCATCTGCAGTCGCTCGTTTTTGCGGCGGATGTTATCAAAGATAGGTGATAAATCCCGCAGCAGTGGTTTGACCGCATTGAACAGGTTATTCACGTCAACGGGCCGGCCGGCCTTGAGATCGGCGAAAGCATTGCGGATGCCCATGTTGATGGCGTTTCCAGTATCATCACGTTGACGGGCCTGACTGGGATCTATTTTTGCCAGCCTCTGCCGGGTGTCGCTCAGCTCCCGCTCCAGCGAGAGTATCCGGTCCTCTGCCGTGCCGGACGCAGGCGGGATGCTATCGCGGATGAGGACGGCAGCGGCAGCGCCTATGGCTAGGCCGAGAAAGAGGATGAGGAAGTTACGCATAGGTCTGTGCAGTGTCAGGATCAGGTAAAGCCGGGGAAGCTGCGTTGTGGTTATCCGCATCTTTGCATGAACATTGCCATTGTCCAGTCCGCAGCCGCTCCGCAGGTGCTGCCGTAAATGACAGCGACTCTACCGGCCATCGACATACGCGAACTGCGCGTGGACTACGGGAATTTCATAGCCGTGAATGAGCTGACGCTGGCCGTGCCGGAGGGGGAGATCTTTGGCCTTGTCGGACCTAACGGAGCGGGAAAGACCAGCACATTCCGGGTGCTGGCCACGCTGCAAACCCCCACCTACGGGGCCGTGCAGCTGGCCGGCGTGGATATATTCGAAGCTCCCGAGGACGCCCGCCGTATCCTGGGCTACATGCCGGACCTAGCCCCGGTGCCCTCGGACCCGAGTTCCCCCGTGAGCGAGCGATTGGAGCCAATAAAAATCCACCCCCGCAGCCCCGTAGCCCCCAGATTGTAAGTCTTCGAATAAGTCGGCGAGGCATTGGTATCCGCCTTGAGCGCCGCAATCGCGCCCGAAGCCGTGAGGTCCGTATTGGGCGAAGCCGCCTGCGCCTTAAAAGCCATCAGCGCCATCAGCAGTGCCAACAGCGACGCGAAGGCATTTTTGTAAACAAGATTCATCTGTGTATTGGGTGCGATCACTGGGCGAGTTTCGGAGTGGCAGGAGTTGGCGGCGGAGGCGGAGGAGGCGGAGGAGGCGGAGGAGGCGG
>JAYVJI010000234.1:0-3754 GCA_043769435.1 Verrucomicrobiota bacterium | reverse complement strand
CTCGCCGCCGCCGCCGGGGTGCGGTCGATGATCCTGACTAATGCCGCCGGCACGCTGCACCCGGAATTCCATCCCGGCACGTGGATGATGCTAACTGATCACCTCAACCTCCCAGGCCAGTCGCCGCTGACTGGAGGGCCGCACTTCCTGGATTTATCTGAAGTCTATGACTTGGAGTGGCGGGCGGTTTTTAAAAATGCAGCGATGCAGCGCGGTATGCGGCTGCACACTGGAGTCTACGCGGGTCTTTGCGGTCCGCAGTATGAGACGCCTGCTGAGATCCGAATGTTACGCAGCATGGGGGCGGATGCCGTGGGCATGAGCACGGTGCTGGAGGCGGTGCAGGCCCGGGCGCTGGGGCTGCGGGTGGCGGCTTTTTCCTGCCTGACTAACTGGGCTGCCGGCATGGCCGGGCCGCTGGATCACAGTGAGGTCATGCACACCGGGGGTGAGGCTGCGGGAGCCATGGCGGACCTACTCACCACCGTGCTCAGCGTATGAATCCACTAGCCGGTCAGCGATGGGCCAGTGATAATGAGCCGGAACTGGGGCTGGGGCTTATTCATTCCGCAGAGGGCCGCATGGTGGAGGTGCTTTTCCCTGCGACTAGTACCCTGCGGACCTATGCGTGGCCGGGAGCGCCGCTGCACCGGGCGGGATTCGCTCCTGGCGATGTCATCCGGAGGAATAGCGGCCCGGACTTCATCATCACGCATGTCGAGGAGACGGACGGCCTGCGCGTTTACCATGCTGGTGAAACCGCGATACCGGAGCAGGAGCTGGCAGACAACATGGCGATCCAAAAGCCTCTGCAGAGGTTGCTGGCAGGCCGGGTGGATGATGATGCGGCCTATCGCTTGCGGCTGGAAACCCTCTACCGCCAGCAGCGCATCTGTATGTCTCCGGTGCGCGGATTCACCGGTGCCCGCATCGGGCTCATTCCTCACCAGATCTACATCGCCGCAGAGGTAGCGGGGCGTCCGCTGCCCCGGGTCCTCCTAGCGGATGAGGTGGGCCTAGGGAAGACCATCGAGGCCTGCCTCATCATGCACCGCCTCCAGCTCACCGGCAGGGCGGACCGGGTGCTGATTTTGGTGCCGGACGCCCTCGTGCATCAGTGGTTTGTGGAGTTGCTCCGGCGCTTCCACCTTCTCTTCAGTATCTTTGATGAGGAACGCTGCGTCGCCATAGAGGGAGACGCGCACGATAATCCCTTTCACGACAGCCAGCTCATCCTCGCTCCGCTGAGCTTGCTGGCGGGGGATCCCCTGCGTGCAGCCCAGGCTGCCGCGGCCGGATGGGACCTTTTGATCGTTGATGAAGCCCACCACCTAGAGTGGCATCCAGAGGCCCCCGGGGCTGCATGGGAAGCGGTGGCCGCGATCGCTGCCTGCACGCCCGGCCTCCTGCTCCTCACCGCCACGCCTCAGCAACTGGGCACCGATGGGCACTTCGCCCGCCTCCGCCTGCTCGATCCCGCCCGCTATCCGGACATGGACCGGTTCATGAAAGAATCCACCGGCTATGAACGGACGGCGGCGGCGCTGGAGCGTATCCTTGCAAGCAAAAAAATCTCTGCCGCAGATACCCGGTATTTTTCCAGCCTGTCCCCTTTGGCCGCTGCTCATACCGCCGCTCTTTCCCGAGGAGAGGAATCCGCCCGCGGTTTGCTGGCAGATGCGCTTTTGGACAGCTTCGGCACCGGTCGTGTCATGTTTCGCAATACCCGCCGGGTTTTGTCAGGATTTCCGGCGCGGGTGCCACACCTTGTTCCTATGGAGCAGGCCGGAGCACCTGCGCGGGTCCGCTGGCTGGCTGCACTACTGAAGTCCCTGCCGGACGCTAGGTTCCTCGTCATCTGCTGCAGCCGTGAACTCGCGGAAAGTGTTAGCGCCGGCCTCCAGGCGGAGATCAATCTCAAGTGCGGCCTCTTCCACGAGGGCCTCACCCTGCTCCAGCGGGACCGTCAGGCAGCCTGGTTTGCTGAGGAGGACGGAGCCCGCGTGCTCCTTTGTTCCGAGATCGGCAGCGAAGGCAGAAACTTCCAGTTTGCCCACCACCTCGTCCTCTATGATCTACCGCAGGAGCCCGGACTCCTAGAGCAGCGCATCGGAAGGCTGGACCGCATCGGCCAGGCCTGCGATATCCACATCCATGTGCCCTTTGTTCCGGGCACCGAAGAAGAGGTGCTGGCGCGCTGGTATCATGAAGGGCTGGATGCGCTCCGGGCCTGTCAGGCGGCGGCTGGAGAGGCATCGCTGCTGGTGGCAGAGGAGTTCGCAGCTGCCATGTCGGCACCCGCGCTGCTCCCAGTGCTGCTCACGAAAACCAGGGCCGTGATGGAGGAACTCCGCGCCCGAATGGCTGCTGGCTGGGACCGCTTGCTGGAGCATCAGAGCTGCCGCGCGGGCACTGCGGAGGCACTGATCACTGCCATCCGCGCCGCAGATGCTGATGAGAAAACGGAGGCCTTCTTTATCCGGCTGCTCGAGCACAACGGCCTGACCATCGAGGAGCACGGCCAGCGCACATGGCTCCTCACTTCTGAGGACGGCGGTGCTCTACCGGGCTTGCGTGATGGGGTCATGCACGCTACCTTCGACCGCGACCGCGCGCTCGTCAGGGAAGACTTGACCTTTCTCACGGTGGATCATCCGGCGCTCCGTGCAGCCATGGATCAGCTTCTCACCAGTCCTAGGGGTAATGCCACCTGTGGCGCCTGGCCCGGCGGAGGCGGCTATCTCCTGGAGACGATCTATGTGGCGGAATGCCCGGCGCCGCCCGCCCTCCACGCGGACCGCTTTCTGCCTCCTATGCCGGTGCGCATCGCGATCGACCACCGCGGCGAAGACTGGACAGCAGAGAAGGCGCTGCTCACAGCAAGGCTCAACCCCGCTGACATCCGCACCGTTTTGGGCACCCCCGGCATGCGTGATAATCTGACCCGCCTGAGAGACCGCACCCTGGCTCTGGCCACTGCTAAAATGCAGAAGCTCGTCGCCACTGCCACCACCACCATGCACCAGAGCCTCGGTGCAGAGATTGAGCGCCTGTCTGACCTCGCCTCCAGGAACGACCACGTCCACGCCTCAGAGGCCCAGGCACTCATCCGCACCCGTGCAGACCTCGCCGCCGCTTTTTCCCGCACGCGGCTTCGCCTTGATGCCGTCCGGCTCGTGGTCCGTTCTGCGTGAGGGAAGCTCCGCGCACATCTCCCGCACTACGGCACGCTGCGCGCTGAAACTTCAACCCTTGCCGCCTCTGGGATTGGCTAGGCGGCGGATAAATTCGCTGATCTCCTGCACGGCGATCGTGTAGCGGGTGAAGTCGATGGTCTCCGGCGTGTCACCCGCCATGCCTGCCGTGGGACTCCTAAGGCTGCGCGTCGTGGTGAGCTTGAGGGCAGGGTAGCCGCATTCCATGAAGGAAAGGTGGTCATCTCCTGGCTGGATGCCCTGAGACCAGGTGGCGGAGCGGAAGGGCAGGGGAGCAAGATCCCGGCCAAACCAGCTCTCAGCGCTGGCAAGCAGAGCAGTCTGGCCCGGGGCGCTGACGGCTGCCAGAAAGTTCCCAGTTTCCGGAAAAAGGCCCAGGGTGGGTGCGGGGGATTTTTGGCTCCCGGGTTCATCCCGGTAACAGCCAATGCTTTTGAGGTTGATCATGGCCATGATGCTTACCTTTCCGGCCTTGAATCCCTCCGCACTGACGCGGCTGCCCATCTCCGGTGTGCCCGCCCAGGGCGCTTCGCCATTGG
>JAYVJI010000233.1:0-2552 GCA_043769435.1 Verrucomicrobiota bacterium | reverse complement strand
GCCACCGGGAGCGTTGATGTTGAGCATGGCCCCCCCAAGGGTGAGCACACCCTCACCAGCACTGCTCGTGCCCATATTGAGCTGGTCGTAATCGCCGGGGAGTGGACCGCCGACGCCTCGCCCGAGATTCACCTCAAAGGTGGTGCTCGCGGTGAATGTCACACTTCCGCCGACGGAGAGAATGCCTGTAATATCGCCTGAGCTATTTCCAGGGGCTACCATAGCGCTGGTGCTCTGCGTAGTGACGGCCAGATTTCCGGGAATCAGGCCGACGCCTCCAAGCGTTCCCACGCCAACCGCCGCAGCGGTCCCGAGAGTCAAATTCCCGAAGGTATTGGCCGCGTTGTTAATCTCCAACCGCCCAGCGCCAGTCTTTGTGATGCCAAACGAGCCGGAGATGGCACCGTTGAGTGCCAAATCCGCCGTTGTTGGATTCAATGTGGCTGCACCGCTCAGCACTGTGGGACCGTCAAACGCCAGTTTGTAAGCAGACCCAACCAAATCGGTGACCCTCAATTCGGCGCTACTCGCCATAGCTAGGGACCCCAGTTTGACGGTGTTGCCCGTGTTTGAGCCAGTGTTGCGGGCGACGTCAATCGTTGAAGTCCCAGCAGTCACCACATTGTTTCCATAACTCAGGGCTCCGTTGCTACCTGCGCCGTTGTCCCGTATCCGAGCCGTTGCCGCACTGAGGTTTAATAGGGCGCTGCCTAGTGTGTTGCCGTTCACTGCCGCTAGACTAAGGAGTGAAGTGCCGCTTGGTAGGACGAAAGAGCCAGAAAAAGTCGATGCGGTGTTACTGGTGTTGCTGAGGCGGAGAATCCGTCCGGTGCTCGCCATGGTGAGACTTCCCGTGCCGGAGATCGGCCCCGTGAATACTGGGTCGTACGCGGACGTGATACTAACGAACCCATTGAAACTCGAATTGCCTGTGAAATCAGTGGTGTATGAGTTCGCGCTGGCAAGGTTCACGGTAGTCACTTGCGAGGCTACCGTATTCCCGATGACCGTTAGGCCACCGAGGCTAATAGTTTTTCCAGAGTTTGCTGTCGCCCTATCCACGTCAATCGTTGATGTCGAGGTGCCGGCAGGGATTGGAACGGTCGGCGCGATGGCTTGAACCGTTATATTATTACCGTAGGGAATCCCTACAGCAGCGGTGCCATTGTCACGTATCCGGAGCGTGCTCCCCTGAAGTTGGACGGACGCCGTGCCGATTGTTTTCCCAGCTCCGTCCGCTGCCTGTGCCAGAAGAATCTGGTCCTTGGTAATGTCGAACATTCCACTCAATGTATTGCCCTCATTCGAGATGGTGAGGGTTTTGTTGCTGGCGGCGGTAGTGCCCTGCGCGACGATGGCTGCGAGCGTGCCGTTTCCAGAGATCACGCCACTGATTGCAATGTTCTGCTGATTTGCGGGAGTGGTGAAACTATTGAGCCTGACAGCCGAGGTGCCCAGCACATTGACCGTGCCGGAATAGACGGTGGCATCTCCACTCCGAGTGCCAATGGTCCCGCCATTCAGAAAGACCGAATTCGGGAATACAATGTTCTTTGCCACAAGTGTGCCGGTACCAGTGACGGTGATGCTGCCCGTACCAGCAGAATTAGCCACCACCGCTTCCATCATGCCTTCTGAAACTGTCCAGTTACTCGTCAGCGTCGTATTTGCCGCATTTAGACGAAGCGTGCCGCTCCCATCCTTGGTGAGCGGACCAGCACCGCCGGAGTTCGATAGTGCGTTGGCCACGGAAAACCACATGCCGCCATCATCGTCCGGATCACCTTTCTGCACCGAAAAGCCGCCTCCATTGGCCCCCACTAGGACGGTATGCGTTCCCACATCCGCGTAGATCAATTTAGCCGTGCTGTTGTATTCAAGGATTCCTCCATTGAGGGTCACTTGCTGGGTCGCGGTGCCTAAATTGCCCACATTAATAAACTGCAGCCGTCCACCAGTGATGGTGATGCCGCCGCTGAGGGCGGAATTCACGCCCGAAAGGATGACAGTCCCGGTCCCAGCTTTTGTGAATCGCCCGGTGCCGGTGATATTGCCGTCCAGCGCCAATTCGCCGGTGTTGCTCACGGTTCCTCCTGCCGAAGTCAGCGTGATCGCCCGATTGGTCGATGCCGCAGGGCTGTCCACTTCCAGCGTGCCTCCGTTAAATGCGATGATGCTGCCAGCACCCAGCGCACCGGGCTGTCCTGCGTCATTGATTGCAGTGACGCGCACCTTCCCCCCGCTCAACGTCACCGACCCTGTGAACTTGCTCGGGGCATAAAGCTCAAGCGTTCCCGCACCGGTCTTAATCAAGCCCGTCTTTCCGGCAATTCCGTGAGTGCCGGAAAGGGTGTAGGTATGGTTGATATTCTCAAAGCGCACCGACGCAGGTGTAACGTCTGCGGTGTTGATTTCAACGGCGGTCGTTCCCCCGTTATCTCCAGCAGTATCGTTGAAGAGGGTAACATCATTGGGGATAAAATTGGTCGGAGTGGTCCCGTCCGAATTCAACACCCAATTTAGGTTCGTCCACAGGCTGTCGGTCGCACCGC
>JAYVJI010000232.1:0-5862 GCA_043769435.1 Verrucomicrobiota bacterium | reverse complement strand
CCGCGTTCAAACTCGTGGGGCAGCTACTAGCAGCTAGACGCGACCTGCGATTGGAACAAGAACTCAAAAAGCTGGATCGCTACGACGTGCTGATCCTAGTGTCACCGGCCATGGCGGCTTTGTCTGGTATGCCAACGAGATGCGGATTGACTACATCTTCAACCACCAGCCCCCCCGACAGCAAGGCAGAGTGGACTTTAAGTGTTCAGATGCAAAAAAGGCACCGGATCGCTCCGGTGCCTTTTGTTGGAATTTTTCTACGTCAGGGGCGGCCCATGGAATCAGCCCTGCGGAACTATTATGGAGTCCCCATCCTTGAGTTCCGGATTATTCGATCCGTTCACTTCTATTCTACGCATGTCGTAAACTTCCTCTTTGTTGCCCCTGATCAGGCGGACGGCTCTTGTTCTGGCAAATTCAGTGAAACCTTGACAGGCCGTGATCGCCGCCAGCAAGCGCATACCTTCACGAAGCGGAATGGTCCCGCCGCCGTTCCGGACCTCACCGGCCACGTTGACGATGTGAGGGACCATAGCCACTGGATTTCCGCCCAGCGAAACATTGAGGGTTGGGTTCGTGTAAATTTCGGCAGCCCTGTAAGCGGCTTCTATACGACGGGCCAGTTCAGCAGGGGTAGTGCCCGCCGCCACAATCTCGCGGTCCAGATAGGTGAGCTTAATCGTTCCGGCAGGCGAGATAATGACACTCGGGCCACCCACAGAAGTAGTGTCTTCGATGGGGGACTTGAGTTCTATAGTCAGCGGATCGCCTGGCTTCAGTTTCTGGGCAAAGGTACTGCCCATGAAGAAGGCGAGGAACAGTGCGAGGAGTGCTAGCGTTTTCATAAGTTTAAGAATGAAATAAGGTTGTGGATGAAGGGCGTAAAGGAAGGTGAATCAATAGTCGTCATCTCCGCCAGCGGCAGCAGGAGCAGGATTGGGCCGGGCAGCGTTGCCTCCGGCGGCAGCTGCCTGCCGCTTGGATTTAGGATCAATGTTCGTAGGCGAATAATAAGTATAGTAGCTGGTGTAGTACTGATACTGGCTGTCACTGCGGACGTCCACGTTGTTGAGAACCACCCCAAGAAGGTTGCCACCCACGTTTTCCAATGCCTGTTTCACCCGCAGCAGCATGTTCCGCGGCAACTTCCGGTGCTGGATGACAATGATAGTGAGGTCCACTTCCGAGGCCAGCACGGAGGCATCGGAGACACCAAGAATTGGTGGGGAGTCGATGAGGACGAGGTCAAAGCGGTTTTTAACGTCCGCGATCAACTCGGACATCCGGCGGCTGTTCAGAATACCGGCGGCATCTGCGGGCAGGATGCCAGAGGGCATGAAGTAGAGGTTTTCAATCGGCGTCTGCAAAATAACGTCCTCCAGCATCAGCGCAGTGGTGAGGTAGTTAGTCAAACCAACCGAGTTATTGATGTCGAAGAAAGTGTGCAGCTTGGGACGCCGGAGGTCACCGTCTATCATCAGGGTGTTATAACCACCCTGAGCACAAATATAGGCCAGATTGACGAGGGTTGTGGATTTACCTTCACCGGCACCTCCAGAAACAATTGTGATAGCGTTGGCGTCCGCGCTCCGGCGGTTGAACTCAATATTTGTCCGCAGAATCCGATACGCTTCTGCATCAGGACTGAGACCACTCTGCTTATGCAGCACGCCCACGTCCTTGGGAATAACCGCGAGAACGGGCACTCCCAGATAGCGCTCGACGTCATCCAGCGATTTCACACTGGTATCAAGATACTCAAGGAAGAAGGCAAGGATAACACCAAGTAGGAGACCGAGACCAGCGCCAATGGACAGGAATAGGGTTACCTTCGGTTTGCTGGGTGTGGTAGCCACGGTGGCTTTTTCATGGAGTTCAATCGGCGTACGGGTCACGCCTTCATCCACCGCCGTTTTCATCGCATGTTCCTTCATACTGGCCAACAGGGTCATGTTGCGCTCATAGTTATTTTTCTCATTTTGATACTCCGTCTGTTTACCCCGGGCTTCGAGTGTTTTGACTTTTTCGACTTCGGTTATATCCGTCGTATCAGTCAACATTTGCTTAGCTTGTTCCAATTTGATTTTCAGGGCAGATCGGTAGTCCTCCACTGCCTTTTTGAGCAGTGCCTCCATGTCCGCAATCGAGCCGGTGAGTGCGCGGATTTTTGGATGCATCCTTCCAAATCCCAGCGCCGTGAATCGCTTCAAGTCCATAGTCGCTTCTTGGAGTTTGGGAAGTTGCTGTGTGATGGTGGCATCTTCGACCTTTAGCGCCATGGCGCTCTGGATGAGGTCGCGCCCTTCCACTTTGAGCAGAGAGGCTAATTGATTTTGATAGGTCAGTACTTCGGTCTTGGTTTTGCTGGTATTTTCGACCAGACCCCTGAAGACATTCAGTTCAGGGTTACCTACAACAGACATTCCTTGGGGATTGGTCCCGAAGTCGTCCACGATCCCGTACCTTTTGGCGAGGTCATTCATTTTCTGGCGCGCTACCTCCGCTTCATCGCTCTGGGATTTGATCTTCTGCTCCACTTGGAGCTTCAAACGGTTGAGACGTTCTTCCTCCCGTTCAATACGGCGAGCCTGATATGCTTCACGAACTGCATTGGCAATTTCCATGGCCTCCGGGGCCTTGGTGCTCCAAGCGATGACGCTAACAATATCCGTTCCGCGCTCCTGCTCAACTTCTACCATGTTTTCCAGCTTATACAGAGCTTCCTCCTCGCTGCCTCCCCATTCTGACAGGAGGTTCATGTTCTTCACCACACGCGAGAGCGTTTCCCGGGTCATAATGGATTTAACTTCCGTTTCAAACCAGTTTCCGCTGAATGTGCTTCCTCCTAGGGCGCGATCTGATTCGTAAACGGTGGGAGCGGAACTGGTATTGATTTGGAATTTAGTGCGCCCATCAAACTTTCTGTCCAGCAACGCGATGATAACAAGCGAGGCCAGCGATATCAGAAAAAATGTTAGGAGAATAACACCCCAGCGATTACGGATAACTTGCCAGTAGTCGAGGGCGTGCAGTTTAGTTTCGGAGAGTTGCTCTTTCATAAGATTTTGGGGACGGTAGCTATAGGTCTGGATTTGGAGTCTGCAAGGTCAACCACAATGAAAATTCAAGAATGAGATGAAGCTCCAGGAATGAGAAAAGCCCCTGCGGTGTCTATAAGACACCACAGGGGCTGGAATGTTGAAAAAAACCGTAAGGAATTTTAGAAGCGGGCGCTCACACCGAGGGAGAGCATGTGACGGTCAAATTCACGCTCAGCAGAACCGCTGGAGACGGTCGTGAACGAGTAGTTGGTGTTCAGGATCAGATTACGATAAATGTTATAATTCAAACCTGCGGAGAAGGAGATGATGTCATCATTGAAGTCATCAACGCTGGGGCTGTCTTTGAACATGTCATGGATGTAGTGCATGGCAACCGATCCCGACAGGCGGTTGTTGAGCTTCTGATTTAAAGTCAGACCGGTGCGGTAGCTGTAACGGTCGCCAAAGTTTCCGATGTCGGACGCTTCATAACCGAGGCGGTGATACCATCCGAACTGGGTGTTCTTGGCCACTGAATAGGACAGGTTACCCTCGAAGTAAGGGGCGGTGTTGGAACCACCGTTGTCGCGGTCCTGGATTTCGGCACCTGCACGGAAGCTGCCAGTCAGGCGGGGATTGAACTGGTGATCAATACCGGCAAGAAGGTAGTGGGACTTGAAGTCACCGAAGCCATTATCGTAAGCGGTGATGCCGAAGCGGTAAGTGAGAGCAGCGGTGGTAGTGCGGCTGAGTGCATAACGGCCTTCAACTCCGAAGAGGTTAGTGAGGTTATCCTCCATGCTGGAGCCGGAGTCATCGTATTTCACGCCTGAGATGTTGTGACTAAATACGGTGGAGAAGCGGCGGTCCCAAGCGTAACTGGCGGCAAGACCGTTGTACCAATAAAGATACTGCTCAGTGCGGCGGGCGACGGAGGCACCGACTTGGAAATTCGGCTCGATTTCGTAGGAGATATAAGCAGAATCCGTGATGGTCAGGCGCTGATTCACACGGTGGCGGAGGCTTAGTCCCACGCGGAGGTTGTGGAAAAGGTTTTCGCCGCTTTCTGGTGCATCAACGTAATACATGGGGTCGTACGAGGCCGTCCACAGGTAGGAGGTCCTGCGGTCGCCAGTGGCGTACTCAGCACCAAGGTGAGCCTGAAGGTAGGCACTGCTGTCGCCGTCACCGCTAGCGGAACGAGGATTGGAGTCCCAGCCTGCGCTGAGGCCGACAGTCCAATGGAACGGAATATTCTTGTCCAACTCCCGGTCACTATTCAGGTTTAACAGTCCCTGAGCTTGTGCGGAAGCGGAAAGGCCCAGCAGGGCGGCGCATGTTAGGAGGCGTTGTGTTTGGTTCATGATAATGGGGGAAGAGGTAGGCAGAGTGGTGAAAATTGGATGTTGTGATGAATATTCCTCAATTACATAACGACTTTTCCAACAAGAGCAAAGGAAAAAACGATCAAATCTCCTTTTCTGGATCTGGATCGGTGACTGGGTCTGGATCTGGCTTGGGATCTGGGTCCATCACCGCTGGGGAAATCCCTCCGGGCGGGCGATTTGGACGCCGGGGCTTGTCATCATCAGTGTTGTCTTCTGGCTCGCGGGGGGTCCTTCCTCCGCCACCGGCACTGGGTGTGGCAAAATAAATGCCGCCGACTCCGGGCCGCTGGAGGCCAAAGTCCATGAATTCTTCTTCCGGCGCAACTGGGGCTGGTTCTTTACCCACTGGCACGGGCTGTTTTCCGGTTACTTCCTTACCGCTTTTGATCACCTGCTTACCGGTAGCCTCATCCTTGCTTGAGGCGACTCCTTTACCTGAACCCTCTGCGGCTGCTGCGGTATCTTCCCCAAGGGCTCTTTGCAGCGCCTTTTTGATCGCGTTGGAAGAATCGGGGCTGCACTTCACAGCGCAATCCACGATCACGGCGGACATGGCCGGTGCCTTACTCACAGCTGTGTAGACGATGTCCCCGACTAGTTTTGCATCTGCGGATGTGAGTTCGATAGCGGTTTTTACGATCTCGCAGGCGGAAGCCTCGCTCATGACCAGGGCGTCTTCCACTGCGTAGAGCACGCGGGAGGGTTTCGCATCTATATCAGCCTGCATGGTTGCTATGGTTTTAGCAGTGAGCGCGGCCTGGGTAGCGCTCGGCTTTTCAGCTCCTTGTAGGAGGGAGAGGCTGGCGATCAGTGACGCCACAGTAATGATATGTTTCATAAATCTCAGTATTGCTGGTGGGTGGAGCGGGCAGCGGGAATCGAACCCGCGTGGCCAGTTTGGAAAACTGGAACTCTGCCATTGAGCTATGCCCGCATAATGTAACCCTGAATATAGTAATTTTCGTAACTAACGCAACTGAAATTTTCGTACAAGTTAACAAATTTGCTAATTTCTCTAATTCGAGTGGCTGCCGAACAAGGGACTAATGCACATCCAGAGCATCGCGCAAGCTGTCTCCGAGAAAATTTAGGGCGAGGAGGGTGAGGCTCATGGCGAGGGCTGGAAAAACCGGGAGCCACCACCTCGGCTCGATGGTATTGATGGTGGAAGCGCCTTCTTTCAGGAGCATGCCCCAGCTGCTGGCGGGTTCTTCAATGCCGAGGCCAAGAAAGCTCAAAAAGCTCTCGTCGAGGACCACGACCGGGATGGTGAGGGTGAGGTAGGTGAGGATGACGGTCCAGAGGTTCGGCAAAAGGTGGCGGAACATGATGCGGGTGGGCGATTGCCCGAGGCAGCGGGCAGCGGCGATGAATTGCTGTTCTTTGAGGACCAATACCTGGCCTCGAACGATGCGGGCCATGGTCAGCCACTC
>JAYVJI010000231.1:0-1815 GCA_043769435.1 Verrucomicrobiota bacterium | reverse complement strand
GCCTCCTTCCTTGCCGCCACTGCCCAGGCGGCCAATTGGTATGTGGACAATAATCCGAATGTCCCGGCGTTGCCGGGGCATTTCACCACGCTCGCGGCGGCTCATGCGGCGGCGGCTAATGATGATACGATCTACTTCGCGGGATCGGCGACACCTTACGCTGGCATGACGGTGACCAAACGGCTGCATCTTGTGGGCGTTGGGTATCATCTGACGAGCAACAGCATTCCGTCAGCGAACAACAATCCAGTCACGATCAACACGCCGCTGACGGTTGACGCTAATGGTGCCAGCCTGACCGGGTTGATCATCATCAACAGCATTCAAAGCGATGTTCAAGTCTTCCACTCTCTTCAGGTAAACGGAAGCGATGTGGTTGTTAGTCGTTGCTACTTCCACCGGGGGGTTAACCAAACGCTGAACGCCAGCGGCCTTTTGATTCGGCAGTGCCACTTGGCGGGCTTTACCTGGGGACTGGGCGGCAGTGGCTGCGTTATTTCTAATTCCATCATTCAAGTTCCAAGCTTTTCAATCGGTGGCGTTAACAACACCGTCTCGCACTGCGTCTTTCACACTTCCGGCAACATACCAGTGGCCACCACTTGCTCGGTTTCGAACAGTCTATTTCTTATGGAAAACGCCGGTAACGTGGTGAACTCCGGCAGCGTCATCAATTGCCTTTCGACCCACAGCGATCTGCCGGCGGGGAACGGGAACATCAACGGTGCCGTTGTGGCAAATGTCATTGTCAACACTGCCTCACCGGACATGAAGTATGTGCTCAAGGCAGGCAGCCCCGCCATCGGCGCGGGCACGGGCGGCGCGGACATGGGAGCTTTTGGCGGGCCGACGCCTTATCTGATGAGCGGTCTGCCTTCAGCGGCCTCTTTGGCGATGGCGGCACCCTGAGTGCCGGTCCTGGGGCCACTGGGTTGCAATCCCTGCTGCACACATGGACGAATCCCGGGCTGAACCTAGTGACGCTGACCGCCACCCAGCAGCACGGCATTCCCAGCGAGCCGCTCCGCCGTGCGGTGCTGGTGACGCCTGCGGGATTCACTGGAGAAATTTATCGCGATGAGTTCGACGATGGCAATGCCTTGACGAACAGCCAGCACGGTATGGTATCGCCCTACCTTTTTCCCGGAGTGATACCGGCCCTGACGGAGAGTAGCGGCAAGGCGACGGTCTCCCTCACTGATGCCTCGCTCACTTCGTTCCAAAGCCGGTCATTGGAGACGGTGGATGTCTTTCCCCCGCCAGCCGCAGACAAGGCTTACATCATTTCTTGGGATGTGGCACCGTTTACCGTGACAGCTCAAGGAACGAGCCTCTATGACATGGGAGCCGAATTCGATGTGGTCTCAGCCCGCGAAGGAGCGCAGAACATAAGGCAGGCCGATACCTACCGCGGCATGCTGGAACTGAGCATTCACTATGATGGCTCGGCAGGCTCGGTCAATCACACCCCTGTCTTTTCCCGCCGTCGTGGGGACTCGGGAGTCGAGCGGAATGTTCTCCACCTCGGACAAGCTATCAATCCGATCAACGGGGCCACTGGCGGCACTGTTCAGATGGAACTCACGCGCACTACCTACCGCTGCAAGGCTGGCGCTGTGGTGCTTTCCGAAGGAATGCTGGCCGATGCGGGGCTGGGCTTCGAGACTGGCCAGCCCTGGGATGAAGGCTTCCGCCTACGCAGCATGTTCTTCAAAGTGAACAACGGTGGCGGCACCGGCTCGCTCAATAGTGTGGCTGTGAGCTATGTGAATGCCGCTAGCCTCAACCCACCGCAGGAAATTGCTTCGCTGGATG
>JAYVJI010000230.1:0-3780 GCA_043769435.1 Verrucomicrobiota bacterium | reverse complement strand
TGAGGGCGTCGAGGAATTTTGCGGTTTCAGTAATGTCCCGGTTGGCCAAGACGCCAACGATGTGGGCGGCAGCCGATGATAAGTATCCGAGGTGCTTTCATCGGTTCTTATTTATTTATCATTTCGCTTCCACTCCCACCATTCCAGACGATCTCCGGTGAAACGCCCGGTTCATCGAGCAAGGACGCTCCCTTTTTTTAGAACTAAATATCGGTGAAACCCGGCATAACGATCACGCTGGGCTCCTGCTTTTTGCCCAAGCCCTAAGCGGCATTGCGCAGACCATCACCCCACCCGAACCTCTCCAAGACCGCATCCAGGAAATCAAAACCCAACTCAGCGCCCCAGCCGGCCAAAGCACCGACACCAACACGAACGACGCCCAAAAACTCCTAAGCAAAGAGTTAGGCATACCAGCCGAAGCTGAGAAAAATCATCCAGAAACTCCTCCTCGGATACACCATGCAAGAACTGAAGCTGCCCGATGGAAGCGGCAGAAAACTAAGGTTCCAACTAGCCGAGTGAACCCAGTTCGAAATCACCCGGAAAAGCTAAAAAACCGACAAAAAAAGGAATCAAACCTGCTCATCAAACTGCCCCAAACGAGGTGGATTACTGAGGTCTGAGGATAGCCTCTCCGGCCCAGTCAGAATCAGAGATCGCAATGGCGGGTATCGCGCACGCCGCAGCGGCGTTGGACTTTGCGTCGTCCACGCGCTGCGCTGCTCCCTTCCGGACGGACTGCACCTCGTCCCGAACCTTTTTGGCCGCCCTCGTAACGATACCCTCCACAGCATCGGTCGCTGCTTTGCGTGCGGTGCGGAGCGCCCTGTTAGTCAGCTCTCTCGCGATGTCGCCGGGATCAGGAAAGATGGAAGGAAAGTCGCCCAGAAGGTTGTGAGCTGAGATAGTTGAAGCACACTGTCAACAGCGCCCCCGGGTACGTTCAAAACTCCAGTCGCACGAGAGGTGCGATGCTCGTTGGATTGATATAGGTTGGAGAACGCTCATCAAGCATCCGCAGCACGTTTTGGTTTTGCCTCCCGTACAGCGATTCCTCGTAGGCGCCTTGGCGTGTGGTGACAGGCCGCGCGCGCCGCACCCGCTCCATGACAGCCATATACCACGGATCGTTGCTCAGATTCGGCATTTTGAAGTAATCCTCTATCACATGAGCCTGCTGCTCTGCATTAAAGGAGCTGAAGTCACCCCTGGGCTCATAGGCGTATGCTGCATTCCGGGTGCCAGCACTGATGATGGCGATAAGCTGAGCGCAGCCCGCGCTACTAACATAACTGCCTCCTCCTGTCTGGTATTGCCAGATGTGGGCCAGCTCGTGGATGAGCACGTGGTCCTGCATGGTGCGGTCCGTGGTGCGGATGGTATTTCCCAGTGTAGTCGGCGCGGCGGCCACACTGGCGACTAGGACCCTGACATCTGAGTAGCGGATGGACTCACCAAAGATGGGCCTGGCTGTGGCGATTTCAGCGCTCGTCAACGGCTCGCCAGGTCCACCGATGAGCCCGCCATACTGCATGGCTGCATTTTCCAGTCCCGGGATGCGTATGGTGAAGGGCAGCCTTGCAGGCGTCCGGACACGGAAGTCCACCCGCACCGTGTCCTGGACAACATTCCCTGTCTGCTTCACAGCGTTGAGCATCGTGAACTGGCTACCTGCTGACATGATGCGATAGAACCTGGAGTGTCCGCTGAAACTTCCCTGCTGGACATTTACCCTGTCATTTGTGGCAACGACCATGCACTCCGCACCCTCCACCATACAGTCGCGTAATTCTATCAGCATCAGGTCGCCCTGCACGGTCCAAAGTCCGCCGGACATGACCTGATTATTCGTATAGAAAGCAGGCATAATTTTGAATGGGTTGAATGGGTTGAAACGTTTAAATTACCTTGTGCATGGGCTCAAAGGCGAACAGGAAAGACCCGTTGCTGATGGATTTCAAAAGCCCGTGGAGGCCCTACTAAGCCGGTCCTGAAGTGCTGATTGATGCGGTTTGCCCAAGGACTGCCATCACTGATCGATCTGTGTTCTCCCAAGCCCATCACGTCACGTCGCTCGGCATGGACGGTGCCGTAACAAGGGTCGGCATTGTTGTCCCCGGCGGCAGTACAGGTGGCGTTGCCTGATGTCACGGCGCTGTGGGGCAGACCCAGAGAATGCCCGACTTCGTGAACAAAGGTGCGCTGATAATAATCCCGGGTGCGTCCCCGCCCGGCACTCCTCGTATATACGCCGTAGCCCAGGTCATACTGGTCATAGAGCGAATCATGAGAGCGGAAGGTGCCGGCATTGGCAGCCTGGCCGCGGCGCAACACGATATTAGCCACTTGGATCACGTGATGCGCTGAAGCTGCGTTCCCCTCTAGGACCAACCTCAGCTTGCACCAAACATTACAGCGATGGGTAGCGGTCCCCGGGGGTAGTGGAAAATTTAAATCCACGTTATCCACCGGAGTTTTCAGCCAGTATTTGCCACTCCAGAATCTCTCGGACTCTCGCTTGTAGCGCGCCGTCCATTCACTCCAGACCTGTTGATTCCACGCAGCAGTGGTAAATGCAGTGCCGTTCACATCATTCACGGAGCCGGGGGCGACCTGCTGGAGGCATATCTTAAGCACCAGGGTGAGTTCCGCGTTGGTGCTGGTGTTCATCATGTCAGTCCTCAGTTCAGAATCGAAAGAGGTGGAGTCGGTAACATCTGGAATAATCATGGGGAGTGCATATGTTTATGAGTGACAGGGACCTGAGGTAAGAAAGCTGGTTGGATCGTGTAGGGTGGTGCATGAGGACTCCGGCACCTTGTTAGGCCGGTGCCAGCGCTGAGCCCGAACTTAGCGACTGGTTGGCAGGGCACACGGGCCTTCAGCCCCGAGCAGGGTGGTGCGTTATGTGGGCACCGGCGGCAGCCTCCGCGAGAGTTCTGGGGTAGTGCCTAACCATTTTGACGACCCAGTCCGCCGCCGCTCCGCCGCCGTGCTCATTCATCGCCCGCTGCCACGGCGAGGCATTGCTCTCACGGACTCTTTCGCCGGCACCCATCACGTTCGAGCAGTCGTCAGGCGTCGCACAGTAGCAGGGCTCCGCCCCGGTATTACCGGCGGCTGTGCACGCGGCACTAGCGTTGGCAGCGTGGTCCAGCCCCAGCAAATGCCCCACTTCGTGCACATGGGCCCGCTGGCGGTAGGTCGTGCCGGAATGCTCACTGCGGCCCCGCTGAATGTCCCGGTGATCATAGTTTCCGGAGTCCGAGCGAAAGTGGGCCACAGATGAATGCAGCCGGACGACGGAGATAGTTTTGTGTGCGTCCGCACTGGAGTTCACGACTTCCAGCCGGAACCGGCACCATACATTCGGCCTGTAGGTGACCGCGCGGTCAGTAAAATCCAACTCCGCAAACGGGTGTCGCGGCTCGAGCCAGAATTTACCATGCCAGAAGGCCTGCACCTCTCGCTGGTAGCGGGCGCGCCATTGATTCCAGAGGCCGTCTGTCCAGCGCACAATTTGGCGGGACGTGCCATGGCCCGAGCCGGTTCCGGCGGCATCGCTACCCCATTCGCGCGCCGTGCCCTCCGCAGCTCCTCCGGCGGGATCCACGCGTTGCAGAAAAACACGGAGGAAAATAGTCAGCTCGGCATTGTTATAACGGTCGCAAGGCAAGGGGTTAATTTCGCTGGCCCAGCGGCCCGGATTATTTCTGGATCCTGTGAGTGACATATAGGTGGTATGTGGTGTGTGGTTTGGTGCGTGCAGGGGATTAG
>JAYVJI010000229.1:0-4343 GCA_043769435.1 Verrucomicrobiota bacterium | reverse complement strand
TCCGGCCAGTGCCAGAGCACCTGCATGTAAAACTCGCGCCATGCCAGTTCTGTCAGGTAAGTTTGAGCGCTCTTCCGTGCTGCTGCAGTCTCTGCCGCTGCCATGGCCCCTGCCGCGCGCTGCCAGATCTCCCTGATACCGAGCGTGCCATAGCGCAGGTCTTGGCTGAGGCGGGATGTCGTGCGGCCATGCGGTAGATTTCTGCATTCCGCATAGTGCAGGAGCGTGCTGTCCAGCATGGTGCGCAGGCGCTGCCGGGCCGCCTTTTCCCCCGGCTGCACAATGTCTGCGGTGCATGGATCGAGCCCCCAGCTGGCGGTGGTGAGAGGTGGCAGCGTAGCCAGCCCAGCCCGGGTGTGCAGGCGTTTTACCGCAGGCCAGGGAGACTGCTTTGCCAATGAATGCCAGTTCCTGCCATAAGGAGTGAATACCCGGTAAGGCGTCCCGGAACCTGTTAGGATCTCTGCACGCTCATGGAGGACACAGTCCTTGAATGTAAGGAGTTCCACACCCGCCCCGGCCAGCTTTTGCGCTAACGTATTCTCCATGGCAATGCCATAGGGATCAGGATCACGATTAGTAAAAACGGCCTGCGCCCCGGTTTCCTGAATGAGGCCCAGCAGCTCATCCAGCACGCGGCCCCGGCGTAGAATCAATCTCCCTCCTGCGGACTCAATATTCCGCCCCAGGGCGGCGAGGCTGCCGCAGAGAAACTCCTGGCGGGGAGCCCCGGTCCAACGGTGTTCGCCTTGCCAATTGCTAGCAATGTACACTGGCACAACTTCAGCACCCGCCTGCACAGCGTGGTGGAGCGCGGTGTTGTCTGTCAGCCGCAAATCGCGCCTGAACCAGTGAATGACGGTCGGGAATGGATGGGTCATGGTAAACTTGAGCATACGTAGCCCGGGTCTACAGGGATGCTTGTTCAGGCAATAGCGCCGGCAGTCAGCTTGTCAGCGGAGGGTACGCGTGCCGCCGTCCGTGCGGCACTGGTGCCGAAACTGGTTGCATCGTTGCAAAGAAATTCAGGTGCCGCAGAATGTTTGATAGTGACAGGAGCCGGCAGGAACTGGAGCACGATACGCTTCATTCTCCGCATCGTAATCGAAGGGCCGTGAGAGGGCATCGATGAGCCGTTGTGCTGGCCGGGCATCCCCGTGTTGCACCGCCGCTTCTAGGGCTTCCTCCACGCGGTGGTTCCGCGGGATACAGCGGGGATTCGTGGCACGCATCAGGCGCAGGGATTCATCCAGTGATTGCGGCTGTTCTGCCAGCCTCAGCAACCAACGGCGGTGCCAGTCATGTAAGGCTGGATCACTAGGCAGAGCGCCAGACAATTCCGCAAAGGTGTTGGTAAAATCCGCCCGCGACTGCTCCATCTGCTCCAGCAGCGACTCGATCAGTGCGCGGTCACCGGCGACTTCTGTGAAGAGCCCGGTTTTTCTCCGCATTCCAGCCAGCCAGCAGCGGTCAAACCAGCCGGAAAATTCCTGAATGACCCCGTTAGCGATTTCGAGGGCTCGATCCTCTGAAGGATGCAAAATCGGCAGCATCGCCTCCGCCAGACGCGCCAGGTTCCACTGCGCTATCCTTGGCTGATTCCCGTAGGCGTAGCGCCCGTGGGCGTCGATGGAACTGAACACGGTGGACTTGCTATAATTGTCCATAAAGGCACAGGGACCATAGTCTATGGTTTCCCCGGAAACCGCCATGTTGTCGGTATTCATAACGCCATGAATGAACCCTGCGTGCTGCCATTTCGCAATGAGTGCCGCCTGACCTTCGGCTATGGCTTTGAGTAATGCCAGAGCTGGAGCCGGCTCTTCTGCTAGGTGGGGAAAGTGCCGCTGGATGGTGTAGTCAGTGAGAGCGCGAAGCCCGGAGACATCCCCGTGCGCCGCAGCCCACTGGAAGGTCCCGGTGCGGATGTGGCTGGCGGCCACGCGGGTCAACACTGCACCGGGCAGGGGCTCGCGGCGCGTCACTGATTCTCCTGTGGTGGCTACGGCCAGGCTGCGTGTCGTGGGGATTCCCAGGGCGCACATGGCTTCGCTGATGATGTATTCCCGCAGCATCGGGCCCAGCGCGGCTCTGCCATCTCCCCCACGCGAAAACGGAGTGGGCCCGGAGCCCTTGAGCTGGATATCGTATCTCCCGCCATCAGGTGTGAGCTGCTCCCCCAGCAATATAGCGCGCCCGTCGCCCAGTGTTGTGAAGTGTCCGAATTGATGTCCCGCATAGGCTTGCGCGAGTGGTCTCGCGCCGGTTGGCAGCTCATTGCCGGTGAACAGCGGCGCGCATTGCTCCGATTCTAGGATATCCGGGTTCAACCCCAGTGAGGCCGCCAGCGAGCGGTTGAAGAGGAAGATAGCCGGTCGCTTCACAGTCACGGGAGCCGTGTCTGTATGGAACAACCGGGGCAGCCGGGCGTAGGAATGTTCCAGCCGCCAGCCGGTGTTAGGATTTTCTGAATTGGCAAAACGCATAAGCTTGCAAGTGAGTCGGTGGTCCGGGCGATAGTGAGCAGGAAGTCAGCCGAGGGTGGACATCAGCGCGCTGGAAAGCAGGAGTGGGCGGTACTTCGCATTGCCGGGAAGTGTGAGGTCCGGATCCGCATCCAGGATTTCATTGGCCAGCCTGCGGGCGGTGCGCACCAGCCTGGCATCCTGCACCAGATCGCCCAGCCGGAGCCCCGGCAGGCCGCTTTGTGCGGTGCCCAGCAGATCGCCGGGCCCTCGGAATTTGAGATCCGCTTCCGCCACCGCAAAGCCATCTGTGGTCTTCTCCAGATTCCGCAGGCGGTCCACTGCCTCAGGATTCTCTCCGCTCGCGATGAGGATGCAGTAGCTTTTGTGCTCTCCGCGCCCCACCCGGCCGCGCAATTGATGTAACTGAGCGAGCCCGAAACGCTCCGCATCAAAGACAATCATGACGGTGGCGTTGGGAACATCGACACCGACTTCTATGACCGTGGTGGCCACGAGCCCGTGCAGCCGGCCTTCGCGAAAGTCCCGCATGACTTGCTCCTTTTGCTCAGCGGCCATCCGGCCATGAACAAGGCCCAGCTCCCGTCCGGGCAAGCGCTGCTTCCATCCTTCAAACTCTGCCGTCGCTGCCCGCACATCCAGCTTTCCGCTCTCCTCCACTAGCGGAAACACGAGGTAAGCCTGCCGTCCAGCATCGAACTGCTCATTCAGAAAAGCAGCGACCTGCACGGGATCGGGCTCCTCGCGCACCGCCGTCAGGATGGGCCGGCGTCCGGCGGGCAGTTCGTCTAGGATGGAGACATCCAGATCACCATAGACGGTCATGGTCAGCGTGCGGGGAATGGGCGTGGCGGTCATCACCAGCACATCCGGAGCCACTCCCTGCCTGATGAGCCGTGAGCGTTGCTCGACGCCGAATTTATGCTGTTCATCGATCACGATGAGTCCTAGGTCAGTGAAGCCGCCGGACGCTTCATACAGCAGGGCGTGCGTGCCGATGACGATCTGCGGCTCGCTGGCACCGTCAGTCAGGATGGGAAGCCATGCGTCCTCTCGGCGGTTGGAGGTCCGCAGGCTGATGCGCAGATGCAGCGGCTCCAGCCAGCGCTGAAAGCTGACAAAATGCTGCTCAGCAAGAATCTGTGTGGGAGCCATGAGCGCGGCCTGACAGCCTGACTCCACGGCCAGCAGCATGGCCGCCATGGCCACAAAGGTCTTTCCGCTGCCGACGTCTCCCTGGAGCATCCGGTGCATCGCGCGGGGTGCTTCTAGGTCTGTCCGTATCTCCGCGATGCTGCGTTCCTGAGCACCTGTTAGGGAAAACGGCAGCAGCGCACGCCAGCTTTCCATGAGCAGCCCGGCACCGCAGTGATTCAGCCCGCTAAGGCTTTCCCATGCCTTGCGACGCTTCAGGACATTGAGCTGCAGGGCAAAGAACTCTTCCAGCGCTAGGTAGCGCCGCGCATTCTCCATCTCCTCCATGCTGGCGGGAAAATGGATCCCGGCCACCGCCCGCTGCCGGCTCATGCCGGCGAATGCGCCGTCTCCGCTGGGTGCTGGCAGGATGTCCTGCACGGCATCACCGGCCAGCTGCTCCAGCACCAGGTGAACCATGCGCCGCAGGGTTTTCTGCGGCACTCCCTCGCGGGCATGATAGACAGGCACGATCCTGTTCAAATGGATGCGGAAATCATCCGCATCCGCCGTGATGATTTCGTGCTCCGGGTGATCCATTATCAGCTTTCCGGTTTTGGTGCGCTTCACCTTTCCGTAGGCGATGATCTCCATGCCTGCGGCAAAGGATTTGAAGATAAACGGCATGTTGAACCAGCGCAGGATGATGGGCTCGTCCATGCC
>JAYVJI010000228.1:0-8663 GCA_043769435.1 Verrucomicrobiota bacterium | reverse complement strand
CCGCCGATCATTACAACCTGTCTCGGAGCGACGGGCCACTTGGGGCTGCCCTCATGGTTTCGCCCGTCCGCCAAAGCGACGAGGCCCGAGAGCCAACGTCGCGTCACTCGCCCTCGTTGTCCCAGTCAGGATATATGGCGGCGTCGATCTGGCCGCGGTGGATGAGTTCGCGCACGTCGCGGATGATGGTCTTGCGGGAGACGTGGTATTGCCGGGCGAAGGCACTGATGTTAGGCCGCTGGCCGCTGTGGCGCAGGGCTTGCAACATGCCGTGCTGGCGGGCGAGGCGTTCGGTGAAGCGGCGGTCGGGTTCGTCGCCGTCCACCTTGTCCATGCGCTCCAGGGTCTGGAGCCAGGCGACGACTTCGCCCATGCCGCATTCTGTCAGGGCGATTTCCACGGTGCGCTCCAGTTCGTCTATATCCACCGGCTTCTCCAGCGCGTAGTGCGCAGAACGCGGACCGCTCAATGCGGCGAGCTGCTGCTTCACATTAAGCGAGCCGCTGATGACGATGACGGGCACATGACTGGCGGCGGTCTTGAGGCGGGGGAGAAAATCCAGGCCTCGCTCGCTGCCTTCCAGGACGTGATCGAGGATGATGAGGTCAGGGATGCTTACGGCTAGAGCTTCTAGGGCGCGCGTGCCGCTGGGTGCGGTGGTGAGCCGGTAGTCGCGCAGGGCTTTGGCGTAGAGCTTGAGCTGGCGCGGGTCGTCCTCCACGATGAGGATGGAGGCGGCAGTGAGAGTGGTGGCAGTCATGAGTGTGAATGATTACGCTGCTTCCGGCGCCGCGTCAGTGGGCGATTCACGCACAGGGGCGGCTAGGAAGAGGCTGAAGGTCGCGCCTTCGCCGGGCACAGATCGCAGCGCGAGGCCGATACCATCGCGCTCGGCTATCGTATAAACCATGCTGAGGCCGAGCCCCGTGCCGTGTTCATTGCTGGCGTTTTTGGTGGTGAAGAACGGCTCGAAAATGCGGTCTGCGATGTCGCGGGGAATGCCGGGGCCGGAGTCGGTGACGGAGATTTCCACATACTCTGGCGCGGCGTGCGGCGGGAGCAAACACGCCGCAGCCCGGTGTGGCGTGGCGGTGCGCACAGCGATGGTTAGTTGCCCGGTGCCCTGCATGGCTTCGGAGGCGTTCACTATGAGGTTGAGCAGGATCTGCTCTATGCGTCCGGCGGGGACATACGCGGCGGGTGCGTGCTCATCAAGATCCAGCGTGAGGGTGATGCCGCTCAGAAACTCCGTGCTCAACAGGGCGGCAACCTCACGCAGGATGCTAGCGATCGGGCGCGGCGGGCCAGCTTCCCAGCGGCTATAGCTGAGCATGGAACTGACAACTTGCTTCCCTTGGAGCACGGCGCTCTCCACGGAGTCCACCAGCTCGGTGACTTCCGCATTCCCGCGCGTCTCGCGGGCGATGAGTTTATTCGACATGCGGATGACGGAGAGCAGGTTATTGAAGTCGTGCGCCATGCCTGCGGCAAGGGTGCCCAGGGCCTTCATTTTCTGACTGTGCAGCAGGCTGAAATTAGCGCGCTCCAAGTCGCGTCGCTGCGTGGTGATTTGAACTTCCGCACCCGCGAAGTCGTGCATGAGTCCGTGGTGGCGGCGCAGCATCACCACGGCGGCGAGCGCGGAAGCGATGGCGGCGGCACAGAGCCACAAGGTGAAGCTCAGCCCGCCTGCTGGCGCGTCTCGAACAGCGCTAACGGAAGGCCCTGGTGCCGCCGGCGCGTCCGTCCAGTCGAGGCCTAGGGCGGTGAGTTCCCCGCGCAGCGCGCGCAGATTCCAAAGCGTAAATTCATTGCCCGAGCACGCGACCATGAGCTGCGCGCCGTCGCGGGACATGCGGCAGCCGCGGATGTTTCGCGGCACGGGCGGCGTGAGGCGCAGCACGGGCATGAGATCTCCACTGCGGCAGAGTTCCATGTCCTGTGGCCCGCTGGCGAGTGCCACGAGCGCGCCGTCGCCACGGAAGGCTAGTGCGGTGCTGGCAATGAGCTGCCCTGGCATCGTGCGGCGCGCCACTTCCTGCCAGTCGTCCATGCTGACTAGCGCTGCCACTCCGTCCATGGAAAGCAGGAGACGCCGGCTGTCAGGACTGAAGCCCGCGATACCGCCGCCCTCACTGGTGGTCCACACTTCCCGTCCATCCGCAGTGTCGAAAACGGTCGTCCCCGACTTGATGCCGTAGGCGTAGGCGGCGAGGCGTCCATCCGGACTCACGACGAGCCTGCCTCCACCGCCGGGAGTGCCGGGTGCCTTGTAGAGCAGCATGGATGGAATCCCGCTCAGCGGCACAAATGGGCGCTCGCCCTGCAAATCAGCGATGCCGCAGCGGAGCGTATCAAATTCCACAAGGAGCGTGCGTCTGTCGCTACCGGGCGACATCAGACGGATGCGCTCGTTATCCGGCAGCAGTGCTGGCGGCGTGCCGCGCCATTCCAGAGCGGGAGCGCCATCGGTGCCGCTCGTCACCGCATTCCTGACAAGCGTGCCGTTGTCATTGATCAGGAGACCGCCGTCCGCTTCGAAGGCGAACGAGCGGAGCGCCGGACGAAAATTCATGGAATGCACTGCGTTGTTTTCCGTGGAGCACAGCATCAGCCCTAGCGGTACTGCGGCAGCGGCCCATGAGCCATCAGGGGAAAGATCGAACTGCTCCAATTCCGCATCGGGCCCGCCGGGGAGAGGCACCGTCTGCTGCACGGAGGAGGGAGAAAGCGCCCATTCACCCAGGCCTCCTTCGGTCGGTTCATAAATGACTGAACGCCCATCGCCGCTGTAGCTCATGCCTCTTCCGTTGCTGCTGGTCAGCACGAGGGTGCCTCTGGTGACATCCCACCAGCGCGTGGTGCCGTCCTGGGAGCTGCTCATCAGCGTGCGGCTGTCCGGGCTGAACGTTAGGGCGCGGCACTGCGCCGTGTGCCCGGCTAGCGTCCACACGGCTGGGGATTCCATGCTCCAGATAAAGACCTCGCCGCCCGGGCTCATGCCTGCCAGACGCTGGCCATCGCTGCTCCATGCCAGCCGTTGCACGCTGCCAGCTACCGGCCAAGAGCGATGCTGTTTTCCCGCGAAATCGCTGAGAGTCACCGCCCCTCCAGAAAACATGGCGATCTCTGTGGAGCTTGGACGAATGGCAAAAGCGGTGCGCCCTAGCGGCAGCATGTGTGGGCATGGACTGCCCGACGCCATATCTAGGATGGTGAGTGCGCTGGCATCACCCGTATAGTAAGCCATGTAGCGGCCATCCACGGAAAAACAGCCGGGCGACGGGCCACCATTCATCAGTCCGGTGTTCACATGACTAAAATACACACGCTCCCCTCCGGGCACCGTCCACATGCGGACATCGCCGTTCTTATACCATGCGGCGATGTGGGTGGACGGCGAGCCGTCGATCTTGGCGGGCCTCCATTCCAAGCCTGTGATCCTGTTCCCCCCACTGTCCAGCACAGCGGTCTGTACACCGTCTGAGAGGCGGCGAACAATGATGTCGTCCGCGTGGTAGCTCGCGGTGGCCAGCAGACCGCGGGCGGTATCCACGGTGATGTTGGTCTGCTTTGCTGGCAGTGGGTAAGCCGGGCGGCTCACCTGCATGTCCGGTAGCGCGAGAAGCGCCGCCGCTTCATCACGCAACTGCCGTCGCGCCGGGGACTCGCCGGATTCATCCCCATGCAGCGCCCGCCAGAGCGCAGCGGCTTTTTCCAGCGCCGCCATGCCTGCGCCGCGCCGCCCCTGCATCCCACTGTGCCGCAGCGCCGACGCCTGCGAGAGGTAAGATGCCCACAATTGCTCCTGTCCCTGTCGTTCCGCCCCCTCCGCACGCTGCTGCTCTCTCCGTGCATTCCGTCCCATCAGCACCGCTGCTACCGCCAGGCCCGCCACCCCCGTGAGGATCACGCTCACGATCAATGTCAGCCGCACCATTCTCCGCCGCAGCAGATCCCGGGAGGAAGTTTCGGCGTTCCAGGCCGTATCTGCAGAAAGGTCAGGCATATGTTCTCATCATGCGTGCTTACAGGCAGGAGCGCAATCCCTGTGCGCGAGAAGCACAGGAGCCGCCCGGTCCGGACGAAGGATATTGATTAGCCTATAATAAAAACCGCAGTTGATGGCCGCAAAGGGGGTGTGACCGCGCCGTGATGTTCTTAAAAGGCGAGAGGAACACAGTGCGTCTCGCCTGCGTTGGCCAGCGGTCATCCTGACCGCTTCGGCCCGCGGTCGAGACGACCGCGAGCCGCCACAGCCAAGATGGCCGTGTTCCGCTACATCACGGCGCGGCCAAACCCCGCAAAAGAACGCAAAAGATAAAATTTAGATCAACCGGTGGGAGCGCCTCCATGGTGAACACAAGCGGACACCGATTTGCGTTTCAACCCGCTTATTTTGGGCTCTCTGCGTTCTATCACGGCAATTCCAACTGCTGTTTTTAGGATTAGCGCTTTCCTTGCCCCGCCCTCTCCCCTGCCCTCCACCCTGTCTTTCGGGCCTTCACCGTCAGGGGAACTAGAAATCGACTCGGATCTTAGAACTTCACATTCAGGCCGGTGGTAATGCCGAATCCGGGTTCGTTGGATCCTGATCCGTGGCTGCGATAGGCTTGGTCCAGAATGTTCTCTAGGCCGATGGTGAGTTCTAGGTGGTCGTTAAATTGATATCCTCCCCGCAGTGATACTAGAGTGTAGCCGGGGGTGCCGCCGGGTGGGATGCGTTGGGTATCGCCACGGTCGGCGGTGTTCAGGCGGTCGGTTTTGCAGGCGGCTAGGCAACTGGCCTCAACCCAGAAGTGGGTATCCGTGCTCTGCCAGCGCAGGCCAGCGCGGCCCATGAAGGGGACGACACGGCTGAGTGGTTCGCGTGCTGTCTGCGAGGTTTTACCGGGGTATTGATCCGCTTCCCCTTCGGTCCAGGTGGCGTGGCCAAAGGTGGACCAGTTAGGATTGATGGCATAGCGTCCAGCTAGTTCTACGCCATGCATGTAGCCCTTTCCTCCATTGGCTTTGCTGACTTCTGTGAGGGCATCTGTGCCGATAGTGCGACCGGTGGGCTGGCGCACGATGAGGTCATCGATCAGGGTGTGGAAATAACTCACACTGCCTGTGAAATTTTCGGTTTCTGCTTTCAGTCCAATTTCGAAATTGAGGTATTTTTCCGGATCCAATTCCGTAGAGGCAACTTCGAGTTCCCCGCTGCGAGCAATGTCCAGTCGGGAGAGATCGGAGAGGTTGGGGGCGCGGAAACCTTGGCTAACTCCACCGAAAATGGTATATTTATCTGCTTCATCGAGATCATAGACCGCCCGCAGGCTGCACACTCCGTTATTCCAATTTCCGGAGGCGGAATCTTCAGTTTTTGTGAGCGGATTTGCATAGCGTCCGATTTCGGCCCGGGCATGGGTGTAGCGGGCACCGAGGAAGATATGTAGCGACTCACCAGCATCGATTTGATTCAGTAAAAAGAGGCCAAATACGTCGTAGCTGGAGTCATCTCCCACGGGGCCTTGGATGCCGCGTTTGTCCAATCCTCCACCTGCTTTATAGGCCGTGCTGCTGCTGTCCACGTTGTCACGATAGTAATCTACTCCATAGGTCAGATGACCGAATGGAGTCTTGCTAGCAAGTTGTAGATCCAGTCCAAAGGTGCCTACATCGAGTTCATTTATTTCACTGGCGGCGGAACTCTTGGTGCGGTGCTGGGTTTCTCCGCTGGTTTGATAGGATAGGGTTAGGCTGGCGGAATCGACCCAACTTCCTAGCTCATGGCCGGATATCCGCAGATAGGAGAGCGTGCGCTCTTGATCAAATGAGCGCTGCATATCACTGCCGATTTCTGTGCCTTTCCAGGGGATGCCATAGATGGTGGAATGGGTGCGCCAGACGTCGTCTTGGCGCAGTTGTTGATGCACGGCGGTGAGCGTCCATTGATCGTTGAGCGCGGCATCGAATCGAACATCATACGCCCATTCATCATAGCCCGTCCTGGGTTGGCGGCCTAGGTCTGCGGCTTGGACATCGCCAAATTGACGCATGGTTCCACCTAAATGAAGACCCCAAGATTGGCCATGGCCGAAGTTGATTTCCAAATGTTCGCCATGGCTGCGTTCAGCCGAGGAGAAGCGATAGCCCGCTCCACCGTCAAAGAACGTTTGCCCAGCGGCGGCATCGCGGAAACCGCTGTCCTTGGTAAATACATTCAACGTGCCGCCGATGGCATCGCTGCCATACTGGACTGAACCCTGGCCAGGAACGAGTTCCAGATGATCCAGAGAAAGTGAATCAATGGTGCCCCAATATTGATTCGGCCCCTCTCGGAAAGTGGAGTTGTTGAAGCGCACTCCATCGATCAAACTCAAGGTGCGGAAGCCAGTGAACCCGCGCACGAAGGGGGATCCCTGGCCATTGGAGGTTTTCTGAACATTCATGCCGGGCACATCGCGCAGGGCTTCTGGCAGGGTCCGGGGTTGGTTTTGCTTCAGAGTCTCTGCGGAAATGGTGCGCACGGTATTGGGGGAGCGATTGGGCGCGATCTCGTTGCGAGTGGCGGTAACGACAATTTCTTCCAATGTAGTTACGCTTGCCTCTGCGTTCGGCTTGGCAACTGGCGATAGCGCGGGAGCCCCCATGGCTGTTAGCGGGAGGCTCAAGGTGGCTAGGGAAGTGATTTTGTGTGATAGTGATGGAAAGATCATACATCGTTGTTATAATGGACGGAAATAACCCGCTAGTTTGAATGATGGACAATTTCCGCCCATTATCTCTAGATCCCGCGCAAAAACTGTCCGATACTCGCTCGCCCCTTTGTGACATGAATGTATCCTCCACTTCGCCCTCATTGCCCCCATTGACCCATTCAGGAGTGCCCTCCCGAGGGCTCACACGTCGTTTCTTGGTAGCGTTGGGTTCGCTGGTGTTGGTGGGATCCGTGACGTTACTAGCGGTTTTACAATGGCTGGAGCAGCGGCAGGGCACCCAGGCTTTCCTGCGTCAGGCGCAGACCAATGCGCAATTCATCGAGCAAATGTCCCTGCCGCTAAGTGGGGTCTTGGCGGGTCATTTGGGGACGTTGACAGGCTGGAAAGTGAGTTTCCAGGACTCTCTTCAGGGCGAAGCAGGGTCGGCTCCGGGCGTGGTGGAACTGTTAGCAGGTGGGAGTCGGACCGTATATTTCCAGGTCCGCAATGGCCTAGCTAACTCTGCGGTGGTGCGGTTTGAGCAACCGCCGGAGGCTTGGTCCACCATGCTCCTACGGCCAGGTATCTGGGCAGCGCTGGCGGCGTTTATGGTGCTGGCTTTGGCCGTAGGATATTGGCTAGCGCGTAGTTTAATCCGCCCATTGCAATCCTTTGCAGAGGCTCTGCCGCAGATTGGTTCGGATGAGGAACCGGAGCTGGTGGCGGCTGAGCGCCAAGACGAGTTAGGGCATGTAGCACGCACCTTTCTAGCTGCCCGAGCGCAGTTGCGCCAAGAGCGTGCGAAGCGAGAACAGGCGGAGAGGCTGGCCACGTTAGGACGCATGGCGGCTAGCTTGGCTCACGAGGTTCGGAATCCGGTGGCAGCCATTCGCATGCATGCCGAATTGATCAGCGAGGAGGAGACGGAGAAATCTTCAGAGACTAAGGCATCGCTGGGGCACATCACGCAGGAGTCGGATAAGATTGAGAATTTGGTGCAGCAATGGACGTTTTTTGCGAAACCCGAACCGCCCCGCACAAGGCGGCAGGATGTTCGCATGATCATGCAGCAAGTTGGTTTGCTACTGGCACCAGCCGCGGCCCGGGCGCGACTGCAGTGGGAGATCACCCCGCCTGATGACGCATTATTTGCTGAAGTGGATGCCACACGACTCAGCCAAGCGCTGACCAATGTGCTGCAAAATGCGATTCACGCTACTCCGGAGCATGGCACCGTTTCCCTGCAGGTAAAGGCATCGGAGGGGTATGTGAAAATGCTAGTGACCGACTCGGGAGCTGGATTTTCGGAGCAAGCATTGCAGCATTTTGCAAAACCATTTTTCTCTGAAAAGGAAGGCGGCATGGGCCTAGGACTCACTGTGGCTAGCGATCTCTGCGCAGCCCATGGCGGAAGCCTAACGGTGGACAATCAGACCAGCGGCGGAGCCCTCGTCACTTTACAAATCCCACTAGCCTAACTTGTATGATCCCTAGAGCCCTCATCATCGAAGACGAACCCGCCCTGAGTGCCGCTCTGGAGACAGCCTTGCGTCGCATCGGATGTGCGGTGGAAGCGGTGGCTTCTGGCAAGGCTGCTCAACAATGGCTGAAGACCAATACTTACAGCGTGGTGGTGCTGGACATCGGTCTTCCTGACATGAGCGGCCTGACGGTGCTCAAGGAACTGCGGCAGCGAGATGCGTCCGTCCCTGTGCTAGTGATAACGGCTCACGGACATCTGGATAACGCCATCGCTGCCAGGAGTGCTGGAGCCACGGAGTATCTCGTGAAGCCGCTGGACCTGCGGCATTTCCAGCAAACGGTGCGGGCCTTGCTGGAACAGGATTCGCCCGCTCGCCTTACCCAGGCGCACGACGTCACAGGATCGCAAATTTTCGTGGGGGGAGCGTCCACGCTGCAAGCGGCCTTCGCTGCTATTGCCAGAGCCTGCGCGGGCACTGGACCAGTGCTCATTTCCGG
>JAYVJI010000227.1:0-5253 GCA_043769435.1 Verrucomicrobiota bacterium | reverse complement strand
ATCACCGAAGCAGCCCCCGAAGACCGCTGGACAACGCCCCACTCCTAAACGACAGACTGAACCATGCACACCACACGGCACCAATCGTTGGTCGACATTCCTGTAGCCCTCATTCGCTAACAGCTCCGAAGCTCGAGAACTCTGTCATGGGGGAGGTTCGCTGCACGAGTGGTATTAAATTTTCGCTCATGAAGCAATGTATACCGTGCTTTCTATTATTGTTCATTTTTCTGCTCAGCTCGTGCTGTCAAAATCCACGTAATCAAGGTAAGCCGGCACTCATTCCCGGGGGAGTGTCCTTAATCCGCCGGGATTACTCCCTCGGAATGAATCCGACTGGCAGCGTCGTGGCCAATTCCTGTATAACTATCAACTTGGTGCTTTAGTGCGTGCAAATCAGGAAGGGAAAATCGAAGCAATTTACGAAGGTGATTTTTTTCAGTGTCAAATGCCGCTTCTCGATTTTTGATGGCGTGATCAGTTAGCGATGGGAGGGCAATTAGCTATGCCAGTTGCCGGAAGATAGCCGCAAGGGTGAGATGCCGCTCATTCTGTGAGCGCGCCCCCATCTATAATTGAGGGCAAAATGCCTGTGCTTCATTGACTCCGACCTCTCAATCTCACGCACTGATTAATTACAACCAAGGCTACATCACAAAGCGATCATGCACCGCGAATGCGGACAGAAGGGGAATCAGTTAACGCTGGCCATTGAAGTTGACTCACCGCATCATCGCGAATTATGTATAAAATTGCGCTCTCTTGTATCTCATTTCTTTCCGCCGTGGCGGTTTCCTCTGCCGGAGTCGCATTCATGGACCCGTCCGGGGAGGCGCTTGTGAGCAAGGATGCGGTAGTCACCATGCTAGGCACGGGGTTGAAATTCGTCGAAGGTCCGGTTTGGATAGAGAAGGAAAGTAAGTTGGTGTTTTCCGATATTCCTGCTTCACAACTCATGCAGTGGACCGCTGCGGGAGGGGTGGCTCCGCTGCGTCCGTCACAGGGAGCGAATGGCAATACGCTAGACGGTGAGGGCCGGCTGGTGACCTGTCAGCATGCTGGACGGAATGTGATCCGCACCGAAAAAGACGGCACTACCACGGTGCTGGCTGAGGCCTTTGAGGGCAAGAAGCTCAGCTCGCCGAATGATGTGACTGTAGCGAAGGATGGCACTGTATGGTTCACTGATCCCCACTACGGTCTCAAGAAGGAGGACAAGAAGGAAACGGAGGGCAATTGGGTCTACAGACTGGATCCCGCCAGCAAAAAGTTGACAGTTGTTTCCCGGGAATTTGACATGCCAAACGGGCTCGCATTTTCCCCTAATGGCAAGCGCCTCTATATAGCCGACAGCGGCAAGCCCCAGCGGGTAGGCGCATTTGATGTCAAAGCTGATGGCACCCTCTCGCCAGCGGTGTTCTGGACAGAGGGCGGAGCAGACGGCATCCGCGTGGATGTGAAGGGGAATCTCTACACCACGGCCGGAGATGGCGTGCGGATTTATAACCCGGAGGGAAAACAAATCGCCCTGATCAGTCTTCCGGAAAAGCCGGCTAATTGCGCATTCGGCGGGGCGGATTTTCAGACGCTCTTTGTGACTGCGAGGACGTCACTATACAGCATTCCGCTGAAGGTCGCCGGGAGCCGCTGAGGCATCCAGCTGGTGATAGACCCACCGTGTGGCTGTGGGCGGGGATGGGCTTTCAACTCCTTTGACTATAGACTTACGTCCAGACTAGGAGGCCGGGATGCGGCGAAATCATCGTGTCCTAATGACTTGACGCACGGGGCTCCCGGGCTGATGATGGCGGTATGGCAGTAGAATTTTCCTTTAAGGGCGACACTTGTGTCGCTGCGCTTACCGGGGTGCTGGATGGCACTTCCGGGCCTTTGCTTGTGGAACAAGTCAAATCTCAGATCTCGCCGGGCGGTAAATTGGTGATCGATTTTTCCCAGGCCGCGGGACTGGATGTGAATGGATTGCGGCAGTTGCTGGCGATCAAGCGTCGGCTCGACAAGGAGCACGGGCACCTCACTCTAGCCGGTATGTCCCCGGAGGTTTCCAGTGTGATAGCAGGGAATGGGTGCGAGGGGATGTTTCAGTCAGCTGCCAGCCTAGCGGCTGCCTTGGGCGGTGCGGGTGGCGGGGGCTCCGTACCAGCACCGGGTCCGGTATCCCTGCCGCCCATGCCGCCTGCCCCGGTGTTGCCACCGATAACTGGTGAAAGTAGCGGTATCTGGGAACGTCCGCCGAGCCATGCCCCCATAGTGACAGCTACGGCAGCTCCGCATACGCCGGCAGTGCCGCCACCACCGCCCGCTGGACCATTGCCGCCTGTGACCGGCGCGGACAGTGGATTCTGGGATAAGCCTGCGGGGCCTTCCTCCGCTCCGCCACCGCCTCCTCCCCCCACACCACCGGCCCGCCCGGCACCGCCCGCACCTCGGGAGCCGGACCCGTGGTCAGAAAAATCCTCTCCACCTCCACCTCCGCCTCCCAGCCAGGCCCGTGAGCCGGAGCCAGTGCCGTCCACTTCATGGGACACCTATGCCACGCCGCCATCAGCCCCTTCTGCTAAGCCCGCAAAAAAAGGCGGCAAGGGAGGGCTCATCGCCGCAGCCAGCCTGCTGATCCTAGGAGCCGCTGGAGGCGGCTGGTGGTGGTGGTGGAATAATCAACCTCCCACTATCGAATTAAGCACAAGCTCCATCACCGTCGTGCCTGGAGAAGATGTGCCGGAAGTGGTATTGACCATAACGAGGGGACATCTGAGCGAAGATGGTCTGCAACTGCCCAAGGGGCTCGCCTTTTATCCCGACGTGGATGTCGAGGACGAAAGCAAAATGCCCAGCCCGATGGTTTACCATTTGAAGGGAGCACCCGCCCGCGATGCCAAGGGAGGGAGTTTGACCATCACCGCTGTGCGTAAGGGCAAAGTTTCCAAACCAGTCGACTTTCAAGTGACAATAGCGGTGCCTCCTTTGAAGTGGAGCCCGCTGGAAATCGGTTCCGCCCTCCTAGTAGCGGGCACGCCTATCACCGTTTCCCCCTCCTATAAACTTGTGGATGGAGCGGAAAAGTTAGCCGTCAAAAGCGGGTCCATGCCTGCGGGCCTAGCAGTAAAGGAGGAAGGGAAAGGCTCGTGGTATCTCAGCGGCACGCCGGAGGCAGCTGCCCAGGCCGTGCTGACGCTTTCTGCGCAGGGGACAGGCGGCAAACCCGAGGAGCGCGAATTGAAGTTGACCATCGCTGCTCCTGCAAAGCCTGTGGAACCGGTGGAACCGGTAGATCCGGTAGATCCGGTAGTTCCGGTAGTTCCGGTTGTAACACCGGATGTCCCGCTAGTCAAAGACGACGGTCCCGCCACGCCAATAGCAGGGGAGCCTGCGGAATCGCCTAAGGTAGAGAAGCCAAAACCAGAGCCTGTAAAAGAAGACAAACTGGACAGGAAGATGCAGGACTTTCTGCTCACACGCATCCAGTCCAGCGCTTATCCGGAGGAACGGCGCAACAGCATGGCCAAGGCCGTGGACCGGATCACCAATGCGCGGCACCTGGGCACGGTAACCTTTGACACAGGCAAGAGTGAGCTGAACGACAAGGCTGCGAACAGTCTCCAGGAATCACTCAATAGCCAGAAGAATGGTGATTACCTCCATACGGAAGGGCTGACCATCATCGTGGTGGGTTACGCTTCCACGTCAGGCAATGCAGTGAAGAACAGGGCGCTGAGCCTGCGCCGTGCTAGGGCTGTAGAGCAGCACCTCATCAAGTATATGGGCCGGGCCGCAGATCTGGTCGTGGACTACGGTCCGACGGATGTGCTGAGCGGCGCAGAAAGTGAAAACCAAGCCGTGGAGATCTTTGCCGGCGTAGTGCCGGATGATGAGAAGGTGCGGCAGCTGCTTCTGGAACTACAGCGGGAACTGAAGCGCAAATTCGGCTCCTGATTCGGCTCCTGATGGCATGACGCTCACTCTATTCACTACTAATTGATATGGCACGAGAGAAACCCCTCACCACTGCATGGGCGGAGCGGGCCGGTCAGCGCTTGCGCTGGGTCCAAGCTTCCTGCGGGGACCTGTCGCCCGAAGAGCGGACCAGCCACCTGACAGCTGAGCTGGAAAATCTGGCCGGCGAACTGCCTCAGGCCACGCGCAAGGAGGCGCTGCGCGAGTTGCTGACGCAGTTCCCTGGCCTAGAAAAAGAGGCGGGAAATCACTCCAGCCATGACGGAGCCGCAGCGTTCGGGGACGCCTTCATCGCCGCCCCTCAGCGCCCTGAGGACATGGCACGGGAACTGGCAGCGCGCTGGGCATCACTCTCCGCTGAGGAGCGGGCTGCCTGCGAGGCCCACCTCGCCGGAGCGGGCATCAGTACGACGGCAGGCCCCTCTCCGCTGGGCGACCTTGAACATATGGTCACGCTTGATCCCCTCAATGAAGGCAGCGCTGCATTGAAGGTGGAACTCACCCGCTCTAGGCTGGATCTTGATGACGGGGCGCATTCCCGCCCGTTGGATCTTGCTCACGTTTTCAATCTTCTGTATGAATTAATAGAGCACATGAGTGATCTGGAGGACACACTTCCAGCTGCATGGAAAGCATGGGAAGGCATGGCCCGGGGATCATCGCGGATCGCGCCCCTGGCCGGCAGCAGTGGCAAGTTTGCGGGTGCGGTGAAGGACAGCATCACCGGAAAGGATCAGCGTAGCCTGACCATCATGCTGCGGAATCAGTCAGCGGCGGCGCGGCTGCTCATGGCGGTGACCGGGGCCATCGGACATGGCGGACACTTTTTCGCGCGCCAGCTTTCCAAGCGCTTCAGCAGCGAGCAAATCATGCAGGACGTCCGCAGCACCAAACCCCGGCCCACCGCAGAGGACTGCTGGGAGCGGTTCATGCACCTGAGCAATGAAATGGTCCCCAGCGAAATCGAGTATAATCTCCAGCGGGCCATCGTCCGCAGCGTGGAGGAACTCTATCACGCGCGGAATCCCCGCTGACCTCCATTCCAATCATTTTTCCATTCCCACACTGACACATGTCTTCCCAAATCCACTGGCACGAAGGACTCTTTCTTCAGCCGCACCACCTTCAGGCGCAACAGCGCTCCGTATTCTCCGGCATGTGGGATGAGCGCGCCTATAGTATGTCATTTCCCTACGGTGTCGTGGACGCAGTGCTTTCCCGTGATGACCTAGCGGACCACCGCGTCAGGTTCAGCAAGCTCCATGCGCTCATGCCAGGGGG
>JAYVJI010000226.1:0-2931 GCA_043769435.1 Verrucomicrobiota bacterium | reverse complement strand
CCCATCCGCGCCCTCGGTAAGTTGTCGCCCAAGGAAATGGCTGCCTTTTCCAAAGGGGAAGCGCTCTTCCGCTTGGAATGGGCTCCGGCTCCGGCGGAGAAGGGTGTCCGTGATGGCTTGGGTCCATTGTATCATGCCGCTTCCTGTGTCGCGTGCCATCCCGGTGGCGGGCGTGGCCTCTCGCCGGATGCGCTGGAGCCGGCGGGCCGTCCGGTTTTCCGCCTCGGGACCTCAGAAGAAACGCTGCTGGATGACTATGGCTCACAGCTGTCTCCCCTAGCCGTTAGTGGGCTGAAACCCGAGGGCAGTGTTGCCGTCACATGGAAGGAAGTCGGCGGAGCATTTGGGGATGGCACATGGTGGTCGCTGCGCACCCCTGGCTATTCGCCGGAAAGTTGGAATTACGGCGCGGTGCCGGAGGGTGTCACCTACAGTCCCCGCCTAGCGCCGGCCTTGTTTGGCAGCGGGCTTCTGGAAGCTGTGCCGGATGAAGTCCTTGCCTCCATGGCTGATCCCGATGACAAAAATGGCGACGGTATTTCAGGACGGATGAACATGGAGGAAACGTGGGAAGGTTTTCATGCTACCCGTGATGTGCCAGGCCGGTTCGGCTGGAAAGCGTGGATGCCGACGCTGCTGCGTCAGGTCTGCGGCGCGCTGGGTGAAGACATGGGCATCACTAACATTTTCCAGCCGCATGATCTCACCCCTGCGGAAACGGATCTGATAGAGAACCATGAGCGCGGCGGGCATGGGGCGCTCTTTGAAGCTGGTCAGCGGGACCTTGACTTGCTGGTGATTTTCACGCGTTTTCTGGCGCCTCCAGCCCGGCAGCCCCTCGCCGCAGATTTGGAGGCCAGGGGCGCTGCTGTCTTTGCTACGCTGAAATGCAGCGGGTGTCACATTCCGGAATTGAAAACCGGTAAGGATACAGAGGCTGCCGCACTGAAGGAGCAGACGATCCACCCGTATTCGGATTTGCTTCTGCACGATATGGGGGAGGCGTTGATGGATGGCCGGCCTGAGGCCAGGGCCACCGGCAGGGAATGGCGCACGGCTCCGCTATGGGGCCTCGCCGCAGCCATCGGCGAGGGCGGAAAGGCTGCCCTGATGCATGATGGCCGCGCCCGGAACCTAACAGAAGCTATTCTGTGGCACGATGGCGAAGCCAAGGTTGCCCGTGATGCCTTTAAGAACCTTCCGGCCGGGCAACGGGCTGACTTATTGCAGTGGCTGAGTTCCCTCTAGTCCTAGCTATTCAATGCGGAGGTCTTGCCAATAGCTGAATTCATTTGACCAACCAGATGCGCGGTTTTCCAGACGCAGGACCACTTTTTTACCCTTATACTTGGTAAGATCCCAGGATACTTCTTTCCAACGTTTCGCCTTGTCGGAGGCATCGATCTTTTGATCGGCACCCAATGCCTCGCCGTTACACGTAGCCCGCAAATCCCAGTCGCCGGAAGCATGGCTGGCGACCCGGACATAAAGTTTCACCGCTTTGTCTGCGGGGAGATCCATCGTTCGTGTAAGGGCGCTGGCTTCGGTGCGGCTTTTAGGATGAAGTACGAGGACGTTCTTTTGTCCGTGATATTCGACAAGCTTGGACGGCGTGCCCTCTAAATCCAGGGTATCGAGCTGCCAGTCAGGATTCCACAGACTGGCGGACTCCCGGTCACGCAGCTTCGGATCCGCCATGTCCGGGTCGTTGGATTTCACAGTTGGTTCCGGCTTTGAGGTCTGGTCCACGCTGAGCGTTAGGCTTTCCTTTTTCTCTTTAGTTAGGGGGCCTTCTTCAGGCGGGGCTAGGATATACCAAATGAGGTCGCGGAATTGATCCGCAGGCAGCCCGCCAAAGCCCATGGGCATGAGGCTTTGATGCGTGTTTTCAGTATTCTGAATGTCAGTGCGCGGCACCACTGTTTTCACCCCTCCGATGCCCAGCAGAGTCATCTGCGTGGGGGTGTCTTCAATAACCCGGCCCGCGACGGCCCGGCCGTCCTTCGTCGTGACGATGAAGTTCTCATAGCCATTTCCAATGATTTGGTTAGGATCGATCACATTTGCCAGAATGGCATCAAGGTTACTGCGCCCGGAGCCGATGAGTTCCGGCCCCACTTCCTGACCACCGCCGTGGAACTTGTGGCAGGTCGCGCAGGTGGAAGTGAAAATCAGTTTACCGTTTTCAAGGTTAGGATCGCCTGTCAGCGCCGCTTTCTTCATGGTGGAAATGAGAGCCTTCACATCCTCGGCGGACTCATTCCATGCTCCCAGCAACTGCTTCGCCCGGGCGGACAGGTCTTTGTTTTGCGCATAGCTGCGGCGGACACTCACGGGAATGTCCGAGGGGTTGAGCTTGCCGCTGGCGTTCTGGTTTCCCTCCACGGCGTCCAGGAGCCGGCTCGCCCAGTCGCCCCGGGTCACCAGCACTTCTGCGGCTGCGGTTTTCAGCGGTGGCGTGTAGCCCTGCCATGCTTTGAGGATCGCATTGGCCAGATCCATGCCGCCCAGTTCCCCGGCGGCACGCAGGCTCTCGACTGTTAGGATGTCGGGGGATTTCTGCTCCAGCAGTCTGAGAATGCCGGCGCGGGCAGCATCGCTCTTCAGCCGGCGCACGGTGCGGATGGACTCTATGCGCTTTTGGACATCGGCCTTTTCATCAAGCACCACGTCCATGAGCGCTGCCACAGCCTCCGGATCACCCCACAGCGTGGCAAGGCGTCCGGCAAGGTTACGCACCTCCTCAGCTTTGCTTGTGCGCCACTTGGCAAAAAGCGGCGCAGGGTCGTAGCTGGCTGGATTCAACGCTCCAGCTTCCTGCGCCTTCATCATGCCGTCCAGCGCATGCGCGGTGAGCACATCATCGTCCTGTATTTTGCGCAGAAAGCCGAGCAACAGGTCCATGTTTTCTGCGCTGCGCGTGTCGGTGAT
>JAYVJI010000225.1:0-2028 GCA_043769435.1 Verrucomicrobiota bacterium | reverse complement strand
AAATGTCACGTAAATATCTCTCCAGCCATCCATGGATCACCTTTCGACTCGATCTCCGGCGAGCCGACCCGGTTCTGTGGCTGAACCTTGGCGAGGCGGTGTCCAAGTGCCAGCACATCGCCGGCGTTCCCCTGCGGCCCAGCATCGCCAAAGAGCTGCACCAAGTCTATCTGGCCAAAGGGGTTTCGGCCAACACCGCCATCGAAGGCAACACTTTGACCGAAACCCAGGTTCTGGAGCACGTCCGCGGCGGGCTAAAGGTGCCCGAGAGTATGGACTACCAGAAGCAGGAGGTGGACAATGTGCTCCGGGCCTGCAACGCCATTACCGAGGCCATCACGGGGCCAGGTGACGATCCGCAGCTATGCGAAGGTCTGCTGTGCGGCTACAATCGGCAGGTGCTGGAGGGGCTGAAGCTTGAGGAGGATGTGGTCCCCGGGAAGTTCCGCAGCCATTCTGTGCTCGTGGGTAAAGTGTACCGGGGTGCTCCGTCCGAGGATTGCCCGTATCTGGTTGACGAAATGTGCCGCTGGCTGAACGGCCCGGATTTCCAACCGCCTCATGATCGCTATCGCGTGGCGTTTGCCATCCTGCGCGCGGCAATGGCCCACCTGTATCTGGCATGGATTCACCCCTTCGGTGATGGCAATGGCCGCACCGCCCGGCTGCTGGAATTCCATCTGCTGCTTTCGGCTGGAGTGCCCACACCCGCGGCACATCTTTTCAGCGACTACTATAATCGAACCCGCGCCGAGTATTACCGTCAGCTTGCTGTAGCCAGCCAGAGTGGCGGGGACGTCATCCCATTCCTGCACTACGCGGTCCAAGGCTTTGTCGAAGGGTTGCGCCAGCAACTCGAAATGATTCGTAACCAGCAGTGGATGGTCTCCTGGGAGAATTTCGTGCATGAGGTGTTCCGCGACGGAAAATTGACAGAGAATCAGAAGCGTCGGCGTGATCTTGTCCTGGACCTCAGCCATGCGGACGGCTTCGTGGAGATTTCACGCATCCCATCGCTTACTCCGCGCCTTGCTGTCGCCTACGCAGGCGACAAAATGCGAGTGCTGCGATACGATATTTCGGAACTTGCGAAGATGGAGCTGGTAGATCACCAGCCCGGCAAAGTCCGCGCGCGCAGGGAGATGATACTCGCCTTCCTTCCGCGAAGGGCAGCGGGGCGTGCGATTAGTTAAACAAATGCAGCGGTTGCTGAACCGGGCGCGGAGCTCATGAAAATCACCCGCACCCAAGCCGCCGAAATCCCCGGCCCCGTTTGCCATGCGGCACGGTCTGCGCGCCGTGTAACCGCCGACGCGGGACGGCGGTCATTGCGGGGCAACTCTACACTCCTGCCATGCACCGACTTCTTATTGCCGCCTTTCTCCTTCCTCTGAGCCTTCACGCTCAACGTCCGCAGACTCCCGCCACTCCGCCGTCCGTCGAAGCGAAGCTCGACCTCGCCTATGCCGGGACGGATAATGTCAGGCAGCGGCTCGACTTGTTCTTGCCGAAGAACCGCGAGGCCGGGAAAAAGCTGCCGGTGCTGGTGTTTGTGCATGGCGGGGCCTGGATGGCGGGAGACAAGGTGAACGGGCGCGGGCAGGTGATGAAATTCACGGCGGAGGGGAAATGCGCGGGCGTGAGTGTCGGCTACCGGCTCAGTCAGGAAGAGAAATGGCCGGCGCAGATCCATGACTGCAAGGCGGCGATCCGCTGGATCAAGGCGCACGCGGACGAGCACGGGCTGGATGCGGAGCGCATCGTCGTGTGGGGATCTTCGGCGGGCGGGCATCTGGTGGCGATGCTGGGGACGAGCGCGGGCGTTGAAGAGATGGACGGAAAGATCGGGCCGCACACGGACAAGGACACGAAGGTGGCCGGCGTGATTGATTTCTTCGGGCCCACGGATGTTTCCAAAATGGATGCACAGCGCCTGCCGGACGGACAGGTGCATGACTCCGCGGAATCGCCGGAGAGCAAACTCCTCGGCGCGCCCGTGCAGACGGTGCCGGACAAAGTGAAGAGCGC
>JAYVJI010000224.1:0-2989 GCA_043769435.1 Verrucomicrobiota bacterium | reverse complement strand
ATGGCCTGGAAAAAGCCGGTGGCGTCCTCCGGGGATTGCCAGACAGAGCGCCAGACGACTTGATCCCCTGCGGGGCCGGCGCTGGGATAGACCCAATAGCGGTCGCCCGTCCAGCCTTCTCCCGCGGCCACGGCGACTTCCTGCGGGATGTGCAGGTGCAGGAGAGTAGTGGTAGCAAACTCGCCCGCAACATTCGTAAAAAGTGGCTGGGTGCCGGCGATAGCGGCGTCTGCCACACTGACCTCCGTGGGGATGAAGGGCTGCGCCATGTCGTAGAGGGTATCGGGATGGAGGATTTCCGATGTTGAGCGTGGGGGACGGCTGTAGGCCTTGCTCAGCCGGGCATTTCCGCCATTGGAATAGAGGAACTCCACAAAGGCGGCACCGCGGTCTTGGTAAAACTGATTCACGATCAGCATGAACGGAGGCGGATCATACGGCGGGGCTGAAAACGGGGGTATGCCCGCCTGATCATGGTTCAATGGCAGCCGGTCATTGATGGTAAAAAGGTTGTTATGATAGTTCGCATCTCCCCGGGCCAGCGCCAGCGCTGCCCATGCTTCGTCGTCATTGGGCGTGCTCAGAAACTGGCGGCCGGCGAAGGGGAAATTCTGCGCGATGAGCGCGGGAGTAAAGACAGACGCGAGCAACGAGCGGCCCGCCGCAGTTGCTAGGCTGGCCTCCTGCAAAAAGAAAATCTTTCCGGCGGCGTCATCATAAGTTCCTGCCGGGGCTTTGGTAGCGAGGCTGGTTAGAGCGGCCACGTAGTCGAAGTCCGCTGATACCCAGCCCATGGCCTTCCATGCCCGCGCCCGGGCGGCAGCCTCAGCGGCGGGGACGGCTGCCTGGATGCCGGCACTGATCCGGCGGGTGATTTCCTCTTGAGGGGAGGAAACCCACTCGATTTTTTGTTGGAGGCTGAGCTTCCTTAATTCTGCTATCCTGGCCGCGATGTCGCCGGGCTGGGGCGGCGGCCTGGAGGCTTCTTCCAGTTCGGTGATTCTGAGCCGCAGTTTTTGATTATCCCGTTCCACCTCCTCCATACGGATTTTCAGAGCGGTATCCGCCCCTGGCACGGCAGCCCCTGCGGCGGACTTTTCCATGACAGCAGGGGCGGAGGTCAAGGCATTGCGCAGGGCATTGATCTCATGGCGGCTGACCGCCCACGTGCCTGCTGCTGCCGCTGCTGAAGAAAGGACGAGTAGGAGAGCGCCGGGCGACATGTGAGCCGGTCAGGAGGTGGGCTTCTGCGGCAAAAAGGAACGCTTCGACGGTTTCAGTGTCTCTGGCTTGGGGGTTTCCGGCTTGGCGGGCTCGGGCTTCGTCGGTTTAGCAGCTACCGGTTTGGCGGGGTTGAGAGTTTCCGGCTTGGCTGGCTTGATTGCTGATGGCTTTTCTATCAATGCTGGTGGGAGATCGTCCCCATAGGATTCCTGATTTTCTTCAACCGGTCGTACGGGCTTGGCACGGCGGGTGTCTTGGACCGGCTTGGCATTAGGGTCATTGGGATTGTAGTGGAATGCCACGTAGCGGCTCGCTAGGCGCGGGTCCGCCAGGGTGCCAGGATACATCAGGCGCATGATGAGTTGACCCTTAGTGTTGAATGTCCGCTCTTCGATGGTCTTGCCCGTGACCTTGTCGAAGTTATACATCACCGTGCCCAGCGGATTAGTTCTCCCGTCAAATATGATGCCCTTCCGGATGCGGCCATTGCTGTCGGTCACAAAATGCCGGCAGCTGACTAGGAGCTTGTTCACGTTATAGTGAAATTCCTTGAGGTCGCGGGAGTTCCCCATTTTCACCGATTCCGTCCGGCTGCCATCCCTGTGCACAAAGATCCGGCTGAGCCCGCCGTCTCCCGGGGTTTGGGCGCCAGCATTGAGAGTGACAGCCAGCATGGCTGTGAGTAATGCCGGGAATGCTTTCACAGCAGAAAGTGATTTCATGGATAGAGCGTGGTGATGGTTATCTGCAGGTGGCGGTAGCACCGCCTCTAGGAATATTCAAGCCCTTGCTGCGACCGGCAAAAACGGGGCGACGAAGGCGTCGTGAAAGCTGTAGATATCCACAAAGTCCTCCACTTGATCAGTATCGCTCTTACTGAAGGCGCCGGCCTCGATCAGGTTGAAGACCATTTCCCCCACATTCCTGCTCTCTGTCAGCCCCCAGCCCTCCATCACCGCTGGCACCATGGGACCGTAGAGTGCGATCGCGTAATCCCGGAAACCCTCACAAAGCTCGCGTCCGTTGACGTGCGTCTGGTCCCGGCTACGGCCTTTTTGCTGAGATTTGATAGTGGCGTCGAGGGCATCACGCAGGAAGAAATAGGCATCCGCAGAAAAGCGCGGATCCCTAGCAATGGCGCGGCCCACAGCCGTTTCAAATTTGACAGTCATCGTAGAGTTATCAGGTTGAGGAATAGGGTAATCTCATGGGTTCCACGGGAATGCCAAGCGATGGCTTAGGAAAAATTTTCTGCCTGTCGGCAGGCCCATCTGGGTACAGGCCTGAGACCCTGGATCATGGCTGAGTCACCTGCCTGGCGTCACTCTTCCCAGTCTAGGCCGCGGAGGGCGAGTTCTGCGCGCAGGCGGCGTAGGTCCCAGCAGTGGAGAACGTGGCCACCGGTGGTGATGGCGAGGCGGGTGGCGCTGTGGTCGAGGGCGAGCCATGCGGCGCTACGGGCGTCGCTGAGGCGCAGGGTGGCGAGGTGCGCACCGTCGCGGGCGCGGCGGAGTTCTACGCCGTGCGGCAGGAGACTGAGGGCGAGGATGCGTCCATCGCCGCTGCTGACGAGGTGATCAAACGGAGCTTGCGTGCCGCTCGTGGGATGCTGCCAGAGCACGCGCCACGTGCCGCATTCCCGCGCGGTGAGTCCATCCAGGCCGGCGCTGTAAAGGGTGCGGCTGTCGTGAGAAAAAACGTGATAGCTGGCGCCCTGTGTAGGAAACTGGTACGCCGGTGCTGGCAGTGGAGAGGAGGTATCAAA